>JALUBW010000264.1 GCA_027044735.1 Anaerolineales bacterium | reverse complement strand
CAATCGGTGGATGATAACGCAGAGGCACAGAGAAAGCAGAGGCGCAGAGAGCACAAAGAGGTTAACGCCAAGGGCACCAAGGACTCAAAGGACGCCAAGGTTAACACAAAGACGCAAAGGGAACAAAGAGCGCAAAGAAAAAATTTCTGTGTCCTCTGCAAATTTCTGTGTTTTCTGTGATCTTTCTATCTCAATCCGCGCATATACTTAATATCAACCGTGATCAAAACCACCATCGGCATAATCGCCGACACGCACATACCCGACCGAGCGCGCCACCTTCCCCCCGCCGTTTTGGAGGTCTTCAAGCAGGCAAACGTAGCCGCCATTCTGCACGCAGGCGATATCGTGCACCCAAGCGTGTTGAATAGGCTGGCGCAAATCGCCCCAACCTACGCCGTGCGCGGCAACCGCGACTTCTACTTCCTCCGCCGCTTGCCCACGCACCGGCAACTCACATTCGCAAACACCAAAATTGCACTCTGGCACGGCCACGGCAGCCTTCAAGAATACATCGGCGAAAAGATACGCTATTTCACTTCCGGCAAGGTGGGCTTTGCATATTTTGCCGAGCGCGCCATCGCGACCTTTCCCGAAGCGCAGGTCATAATTTTCGGCCACACCCATTACCCCGTATGCGAAAAAGTCGGCGCCCAACTACTCTGCAACCCGGGCTCGCCTACGGTGCCGGCTTTCAAATGGCTCGCCGCCAGCATAGCCCTGCTTCATCTGGGAGAAGGAGAGCCGCGCGGCGAACTGATTTACCTACCCGACCACTACCCCATAAACCACACGGAGGAATTTGATGAACAAAAAACACTCACTCTTAGCAATTGCCCTGATAGCCCTGCTGGCTCTACTCAGCGCCTGCGCCCCTAAGCAATTCAAAATCCAACTTCACCTAAAGCCCGGCTCCACCTACCACATCACCACAAAAATCCACCAGCATTTCACGCAAGAATTTATGGGGCAAAAACAAGATATAACTCAGGACATGGAAATAGGCTACACTTGGAAAGTGGTTGACGTGGACTCCAACGGCAACGCAACGGTAGAAATGACTTACGACCACATCGCCATTTCCCAAAAACAAGGCAAAGGGACTAACCTACACTACGACTCTGCCAAAGACGAAAAGCCCCCAAAAGAATTTGTCGGTTTGAACCTTTTGGTAGGTAAAAAACTCAGCGTGGTATTTACCCCAAACGGTGCAGTGAAAAAGGTGGTAGGGCTGGATGAAATGTTCAAGCAAATGGAAAAGGAATCCGGCCTGCAGGGCGAAGAGTTGAAGCGATACCACCAATCGCTCACCCAAACGCTTGGCGAAAAGACCTTAGAAGACCAGTTCGCTTCTACTTTTGGCCCATACGGCGACACCCCCCGGCAAGTGGGGAGCAAGTGGTCAAGCGATATAACCCTCAATTCCTTCTTCCCAATAACCGTGCACACCGAGTACACCGTAAAATCGCTCAAAGGCGACCAAGTGGTCATAGAGTTTCAAGGCACGCTGTCAAGCGACCCCGACCAGTTATACAAACTTCCCATGTTCAACGCCAAATATGACATAAAAGGCACTCAAAAAGGCACAATGAGCCTAAATTTGAAAGACGGCATCCCCACCGACGCCAGCGTGAACCAGCACATGGAAGGCACAATTCACCTTTTAGACCCCACTGGCAGCGAATCCATCCCCCTGCCGGTGACTGTGGATACGGAGATGGAGATGAAGGCAGGGAAGTGAGGGAGTAAGGGAGTAAGGGATAAGGCACTAAGGGATTGAGGAATTGAGGAAAGAGGAAAGCCCCGACGGGTGGTCGGGGCTTTTTGTTTGGAGGGGGAAGCACAACCGAGTGGTGTTTCAGTCCAGCCGGCCGGTGATGATGGCGCGCTTGACTTCGGCGATGGCTTTGGTGATTTTGATTTCGCGCGGACAGGCTTCAGTGCAGTTGAACGCCGTGCGGCAGCGGAAAACGCCGCTATCGCCGGCGAGTATTTTGAGACGCTCGGCGGCGGCGCGGTCACGGCTGTCAAAGATAAAGCGGTGGGCGTTGACAATCGCCGAGGGGCCAACGTAGGAGTTGTCAGCCCAGAAAGTGGGGCAGGCAGTAGTGCACGCGCCGCAAAGGATGCACTTGGTGGTGTCGTCAAAGCGGGCGCGCTCCTCGGGCGATTGCAGCCGCTCGCGGCCATCCTCCGGCAGCGGTTCATCGTTGATGAAGTAAGGCATGACCTTCTTGTAGTTGTCAAAGAAGGTGGTCATGTCCACAATGAGGTCTTTGACCCGCGGCAAGCCCAAAATCGGCTCAACGGTGATTTCCTTGCTGGTGTCAAGGGTCTTGAGCAAGGTTTTGCACGCCAGCCGGTTGCGTCCGTTGATGCGCATGGCGCACGAACCGCAAACGCCGTGGGCGCAGGAGCGGCGGAAGGTCAAAGTACCATCTTGGTATGCCTTGATTTTCTCCAAAACATCCAAAATCCGGTCGGTAGGCTCAGCCTCCACCGTGTAGCGCTCGTAATGAGGCTGAGCGTCCTTCTCGGGGTTGTAGCGTAGGATTTTCAGGGTGACTTTTTCCAACATCGCGCCGCCTCCTTAGTACACGCGTTCCTTGGGCTGGTACTTGGTGATTACGACGGGCTTGTAGCGCAGTTCTATCTCGCCGTTTTCACGCCGCCAGGCCAAGGTGTGTTTCAGCCAGTTCTGGTCGTCGCGCTTGGGGTAATCATCGCGGGAATGGGCGCCACGGCTTTCTTTGCGGGCTAAGGCCGAAGCCGTGGTGATTTCCGCCACGTCAAGCAGGTTGCTGAGTTCCCAAGCGGTGAGCAAATCGGTGTTGAAAACTTTGCCGTGGTCGTCAATGTGGATATGCTTGAAGCGCTCTTTGAGTTCGCGGATTTTGTCCAGCGCCTCTTGCATACCCTCTTCGGTGCGGAACACGCCGACCTTGTCCATCATCTCGTGCTTCATCTCTTTGGCAATATCGGCGACGCGCTCGTTGCCTTTGCTGTTGAGAATGGCATCCAGTTGAGAGCGTGCGTAATCGGCGGCGTCATCGGGCAAAGGTTCAAACTGCGCGCCCGCCGCGTATTCCGCCGCGTGAATGCCCGCCTCTTTACCGAACACCACCAAGTCCAGCAGCGAATTGGTGCCCAAGCGGTTGGCGCCGTGCACCGAAACGCACGCATTTTCGCCCGCCGCATACAAACCGGGAACCACGGTATTCTTTTCGTCGGCAAGCACCTCGGTTTTTATGTTGGTCGGGATGCCGCCCATGGCGTAGTGCGCCGTTGGCTGGACAGGCATCGGCTCTTTCACGGGGTCAACGCCGAGGTAAGTCTTGCAGAAGTCAATGATGTCGGGCAGTTTGCGGAGGATGTCCTCGGCAGTAACCTGGTAGGGCGTGCCGTCGGGGTTGGTGCGCCCGTCAATCTTGGCATATTTGTTGACCGTCTCGGGGCGCACATCCAAGTAGAGGTAGCGCTGACCGTTGATGCCGCGGCCTTCTTTCATCTCAATGTACATGGCGCGGCTGACCACGTCACGCGAAGCGAGGTCTTTCACATGCGGAGCGTAGCGCTCCATAAAGCGCTCGCCCTTATCATTGATAAGCACGCCGCCCTCGCCGCGCACGCCCTCGGTGATCAAAATGCCCAGTTTGTAAATGCCGGTCGGGTGGAACTGGAAGAATTCCATGTCCTCAACCGGCAAGCCCTTGCGTAAAATCATTGCCGGGGCGTCGCCGGTGTAGGCGTAGGCGTTGGAAGTGATTTCCCAGACCCTGCCCCAGCCGCCGGTGGCGAGAATCACGGCCTTAGCATGGAAAACGTGGATGTCGCCGGTAGCAATTTCAATTGCAACCACACCGGCGGCTTTGCCGTTGACCATGATGAGATCCAGCACCTGAAATTCATCAAAGAAGGTGACGTTGTTTTTGATGCACTGCTGGTAGAGGGTCTGGAGGATCATGTGACCGGTGCGGTCGGCGGCGTGGCAGGCGCGGCGCACCGGTTTGCCCGTTTCGTTGTTGGTATGACCGCCAAACGGGCGTTGCATGATGCGCCCTTCGGGTGTGCGGTCAAAAGGCAACCCCATGTGCTC
Source organism: Anaerolineales bacterium (assembly GCA_027044735.1). GTDB lineage: Bacteria > Chloroflexota > Anaerolineae > Anaerolineales > DRMV01 > JALUBW01. The sequence continues at coordinate 2,742 of JALUBW010000264.1, read as the reverse complement.
CAGTTCGTAAACCAGTTCGGGGGCTTTGAAGCACATAAACTCAATTGCGTCTTGGTCGCCCAAGTAGTCGCTGCCTTTGACGGTATCGTAAGTGTGCCATTCGGGGCGGTCTTCTTCAATATTGCCCAACGCGGCGCTGATGCCGCCCTGAGCCGCGCCGGTGTGTGAACGGCTGGGGTACAGTTTACTGATGACGGCGGTAGAGGCCTTTTTGGAAGCATAAAGAGCCGCCATCAAGCCTGCGCCACCAGCACCGACAATTACCACTTCGTACTGATGGGTTTTGATGCTCATAATTACAACTCCTTCTAAGGGATGCCGGCCTCAACTCACGCCGCGGGGGGTGTAAAGCCGAAAATCGCGACGGTGCCGATAACGACTACCACTGCCCAGATTATGAGCAGAATCCAGTTCAAAGCGCGCCGTGCGCCCGCGCCGTGGATGTAATCTGCAAGCACCTGCCGCGTGCCGTTCATGCCGTGCGAGAAAGCAAAGAACAGCAGCAAGAAGTCGTAAACGCGCCAGAAGCCGCCATGCCAGCGTCCGGCAACATAGTTGATGTCAATGTTGTAAACACCGACCAAAATATCTTGAATAAGCACATGTATCCAGGCCAGGATGAAAATGAGCACGCCCGAGTAGCGCATCCACTTCCAAGCAAACGCCTCCCAGCCTTGAGGCACTTCAACTTTTCTGGTTTGGGTGGTCATAACGAAACCTCCTCATGCAGGCACTGTGCAGGTCAACTGCCCAAATGCTCAATGATGTGGCTACCCATCACCACCGCGGCCGGGAGCCAGAGTACCAAGGTGATAATCCAGGTCCAAATCACCGACTTGCGGTTGATTTCTATTGTCCACAGGTTGGGATTTATCATGTCAAAGTAGATAATCCGCAAGCCGTTCAGACCGTGATAAATCACACAGAGCACCAAAATAATTTCCCCAATGCCAAACACAGGGGAGCGGTAAAGCGACACGGCATCGGCATACAAACTCGGTTTGAAGTACACTGCCGCCGTGTCCAACACGTGGATGATGAGGAAGAGGATTACACCCAGCCCCGCGAGGCGGTGCAGGATGAAAGCCCAGTTGCCCAAGCCCTCATACTTGGCGTAACCCTCCATAGCGGTTTTGAAGGACATACGAGACCTCCTCACAAATGGTATGTGCAGTCAAAAAATATCAGGCACGGCCCGCGCGCGAGCCGTGCCTGAGGCGTGTCAGTCGTCCATGTGCTGGACAATCGCTTCGCCAAACTCAGAGCATTTCAGCAGAGTAGCCCCTTCCATCAAGCGGTGGAAGTCGTAGGTCACGGTCTTGGCTTTCACCGCGCCGGTAATACCCTTCCAAATCAAATCGGCGGCTTCGTTCCAACCCATGTAGCGGAACATCATCTCGCCCGAGAGGATGACCGAACTGGGGTTGACTTTGTCCAAGTCGGCGTATTTCGGAGCCGTGCCGTGGGTGGCTTCAAAGATAGCGTGGCCGGTGTCGTAGTTGATGTTTGCGCCCGGGGCAATGCCCATACCGCCGACCTGCGCCGCCAGCGCGTCGGAGAGGTAGTCGCCGTTCAGGTTCATCGTCGCCAACACATCAAACTCGCGGGCGCGAGTGATCGTCTGCTGGAAGACAATGTCGGCGATTGTGTCTTTGATGAGCAGTTTGGACTTCCACTTGCCATCGCCGTGGGTCGGCCAGAGTTTGAGGGCGTCGCGCACCTCTTGGATAACCGCCTCTTTGCGGTCGGGCGGGAGCATGGCAAAGCCGGGCTCAATCATGCGCGCGTTTTCTTCATCCGTCAAGTTGGGGTTCTTTTCTTTGTTGCTCAAAATCCACGATTCACGCTCGGTCACAATTTCGTTGCGGAATTCGCGCTTGGCAAGAGCGTAACCCCAGTTGCGGAAAGCGCCCTCGGTGAATTTCATAATGTTGCCCTTGTGCACAAGGCTCACGCGCTTGCGGTTGTTCGCGAGCGCCCATTTGATAGCCGCGCGCACCAAGCGCTCGGTGCCTTCTTTGGAAACCGGCTTGATGCCGATGCCCGAAGTGTTGGGGAAGCGCATCTTGGCGTACTCTTCAGGGAAGTTTTCCTTGAAGAGTTCCATAAACTTCTTCCACTCGGGCGAACCCATTTGGAACTCAATGCCAGCATAAATGTCTTCCGTGTTCTCGCGGAAGACCACCATATCCACATACTCAGGGTGCTTCACCGGCGAAGGCACGCCGTCCACGTATTTGACGGGGCGCTGGCAGACGTACAAATCCAGCGCCTTACGCAGCGCAACGTTGAGCGAGCGAATGCCGCCGCCGATGGGGGTGGTCAACGGGCCTTTGATGCCCACAAGGAACTCACGGAACGCCTGCACGGTTTCCTCAGGAAGCCACTCGCCAAACTTGTTGTAAGCCTTTTCGCCGGCATAAACTTCCATCCAATAAATCTTGCGCTTGCCCTTGTAGGCTTTTTCAACCGCGGCGTTAAACACCCGCGATGCGGCGCGCCAAATATCGCGCCCGGTGCCATCGCCCTCAATAAAGGGGATGATGGGGTTGTCGGGGACGATAAGCCGCTCACCATCCTTGGTTATTTTGGCACCGCCTTCCGGCACTTGGATAATCGTATAGCCCATTTTTCTGCCTCTCCTTGCGTTGGTTTAGGTTTTCAAACAAGCGAAAGCCGCTTTTTCTAACATTGTTCTCATTATATCACCCTCAACTGCATTGTTGAGGTGACAATCGTCAC
>JALUBW010000263.1 GCA_027044735.1 Anaerolineales bacterium | reverse complement strand
GGTTAACGCCAAGACGCCAAGAAAAGCAAAGGACGCCAAGATTAGCGCAGAGACGCAGAGGAGGCAAAGGCGCAAAGAAAAAATTTTAGGACTTACGCAGTTGCTCGTAGAAGCGCTCGTTTCTGATTAATTGACAAACCGGCCTGTACCACCTTTAGGGCTAGATCTCTCCCTACCCCCGCTCCGGCGAGGCCTCGCTTTCGCTCAGCCTGCCGGAGCCGCCCCCTTCCCTCCCTTAGTAAGTTCAGGGGCGGACATCCGCCCTTGAAAATGCCATTTTTTGGAGTGCGGCGCTACAGCGCCGCTTTCCAAAGCGGCAACATGTTGCCGCACTCCAAAAGAACATCCCCCGAAAAGGTAAGTGTTAGCAATAAGATTAGCGAATTCTAACTGTTACCTCGCTTTACTAAATTACCTCGTCAGCGCTAAAAGCACAACATTTCGCTTGTTCTGCCTTTGGAGGAGATAGGACAGTGGCCTGATAGAGCCCTGTCCGCCTTTGAACCCCGGACGGTGGGGGAGACCGCTTTGGCGGTCTCCGACCGCCTCGCGGCGACACAAAGCATGGTTACGAGCATGACCATCCTTTCGCGGGTTCTCAATTTAGCCGCTGAAATACAGCAAATCCCTGCGCCGACGTACGAAGAAGCGCGCCGCGCCGAATTCATGCGCGTGCGCTTCGCCGCCGAAGGCTTAGAAGCAGAAACCGACGCCTTGGGCAACGTTTATGCCCGTTTCCCCGGCGCGGATCGCGAGGCGCGGCCGATTGTGGTTTCTGCCCACTTGGATACCGTCTTCCCAGCCGAAACGCCGCTCACCCTGCGCCGCGAACGCGACCGCATGCTCGGCCCCGGCATCGGTGATAACAGCGTTGCGCTGGCTTCGCTTCTGGGCTTGGTGTGGCGGCTCGCCGAGCAGGGAGATAGACCGCGGGGCGACCTCTGGCTGGTCGCCAATGTGGGCGAGGAGGGCTTGGGCAACCTGCGCGGCATGTACGGCGTGCTGGAGCGATTTGGCGATTTGCCCCGCGCTTACATTGTGCTTGAGGGCATCGGCTTGGGATGGGTTTACCACCGCGGCTTGGGCGTGCGCCGCTACCGCATAGAGGTTGAGACCGCGGGCGGGCATTCGTGGGGGCATCGCGGCTCCCCTTCCGCCGTGCACGAAATTGCCCGCATCATCACGGCGCTGACCGAAATCCCGCTTTCAACCAAGCCCGCCGTTTCGTTGAATGTAGGCGTGGCGGAAGGCGGCGTTTCGGTGAACACAATCGCCCCTTCGGCAAACGCACTGGTTGACCTGCGCTCTGAAGACGCCGCGGCGCTGGAAGAGTTGGCGCGCATGGTGGAAAGAGTGTGTTCGGCGGCCCGCCGCCCGGGCGTGGCCGTGCGCTGCAAAATCATCGGTGCGCGCCCCGCCGGCGAAATTCCACCCGAGCACCCGTTGGTGCAAGCGGCGCAGGCGGCATTGCGCGGCGCGGGCGTAAAGCCCCATCTTGGCATTGCCTCAACCGACGCCAACGCGCCGCTGGCGCGCGGCCTTCCCGCGGTTTGCCTTGGCTTGACCGAAGGCGGAAATGCCCACACCACCCACGAATTCATCCTCACCCGCCCGCTGGAAAAAGGCTTGCGCTCCCTAACTGCCCTTGTGTTGGCGGTTGCATCTTGAAAAGTGGGGTATGCTAAAATTCGTTGCGTCGTTAGTGCATAATCAACCATGATAGTTGGTTTAGGCCTTTTGCAACTTAGCGCCCAAATTTTTGATCTCTCCCTACCCCCGCTCCGGCGAGGCCTCGCTTTCGCTCAGCCTGCCGGAGCCG
>JALUBW010000262.1 GCA_027044735.1 Anaerolineales bacterium | reverse complement strand
TGTGCAGTTCAGCACCCGCTTGCAGGCGCACGAGGAAGAAGCGGTGAGAAGTGCTGAGCAGTTGGGCTAAATCGCCCTCTTGGGCTGTGGGTTTTTCGGGGGTGAAAGGCATTTTTGCGTTCATCGGTTTTTTGGGAGTAAATCACACGGAGAGCACGGATAGCACGGGGAAAATTGTGGAAGGTGTTTTTGCGTTCATCGGCTTTTTTGGGGGAAATCACACGGAGAGCACGGAGAAAATTGTTGTGAGGTTGGGGAATGTCGCGTTTTGGGGTTATTGCAATTTTGTGTGAGAAGGCAAGGCATTGGCGGCAGTGAAAACACTTTGGAGAAATTCGGGCGTGGCGAGCAGAGTGCGCGTTTCCTCAATTTCGGGCGCCCACCACGCATCGCCGGGCTGGTAAGGCACGCGCTCGCGGATCAGCCGATGCGCCGCCGCCGTTCCCCGCCCAAGGCGCGCCTCCGGCATTTGCCGCAGGCGCAGGTCAATGGCGCGCGCCGCGGTGTATGCCTCAATTGCGAGCACGTGTGCCGTGTTGCGCACCACCGCCCGCGCGTGCCGTGCCGCGGTCATGGCATTGGCATTGTGGTCTTCCTGCTCGCCCGAAGTGGGCAGCGAGCGGGTGCTGTCGGGACTTGAAAGGGTTTGGTTTTCCAGCACCAACGAAGCGGCGGTGTATTGCGGCATCATCAAGCCCGAGTTCAGCCCCGCGGCTTCGGGCGTATCTGCCAGCATTGAGGGCAAGCCGTAGTTGAGTTTGCCATCGGTGAGGCGGAAAATGCGCCGCTCGGCAATGGCGGCAACTTCGCTCATGGCGATTGCGAGGAAATCCGCCGCCATTGCCACCGGCTCGCCGTGGAAATTGCCGCCGGAAAGGGCTTCGGTGGGGCTGAAAATCAGCGGGTTGTCGGTCACGGCGTTGATTTCGCGGCGGGCGACTTCGGAGACGAAAGCCCATGTATCCCGCGCCGCGCCTTGCACCTGCGGGGCGGTGCGGAGCGAATAGGCGTCTTGGACGCGCCCGCCGGCGTCAATCAGCGTGCTTTCGGCGGTGAGTTCGCGCACACGGCGCGCGACCGCAATTTGCCCCGGGTGGCGGCGAGCGCGGTGTATCCGCTCGTCAAACGCACTTGAAGCGCCCAAAAGGGCTTCAAGGCTCATGCTCAGGGTGATTTCGGCGATGTCAAGCCAGTGGGCAGAATCGTAAACCGCGAGCGCCAAAATTGCAGCGGAGAAAGTCGCGCCGTTGGTGATTGCCAACCCCTCTTTGGGGCCAAGCACCACGCGGCGGATACCGGCGGCGCGCATCGCCTCGCAGCCGGGCATTCGTTCGCCGCGGTAGGTAGCCCATCCACAGTAGTTTTCGCTCGCGTTGGGCGGCGGGGCAGTGAGCACCAGCCCCAAATGCGCCAGCGGCGCTAAATCGCCCGATGAACCCATTGAGCCTTGAGACGGCACTTCGGGCGTTACGCCGCGGTTCAGCATTTCAATCAGGGTTTCCACTACCACCGGGCGCACGCCCGAAATACCAAGGGCTAAGGTGTTGGCGCGGATGAGCATCGCAGCGCGCACCACCTCTTCGGGCAATGGGTCGCCCGTGCCGACGGCGTGGCTGAGGATGAGGTTGCGGCTAAGTTGCGCGGCTTGCTCAGGCGAAATGCGGCGGTCGGCAAATATGCCAAAGCCGGTGTTGATGCCATAAACGGCTTTGCCGGTGTGCAAAATTTGCTCCACCCAGCGGTGTGAGCGGAGCATTCGCTCGCGGGAGGCGTCGGCGAGGCGCACGGGCTCGTGCTCGCGCGCCACCGCCGCTACTTCTGC
>JALUBW010000261.1 GCA_027044735.1 Anaerolineales bacterium | reverse complement strand
CGGTAGAGGTGGCGCTGCCGCCCACCTACCGTCGCCCCGTTTTGCTCAAGGCCCTTTCCCCCATCACCGTGTACAGCACGTTGGAGACCCCGGAGGGCCGCAAGAAGACCTACTACTACGCACCCCAAGAGCCGGAGTTCGGCCGCCTGGTGCTGGAAAACCTGCGCCGCAAGATCCGGGCCTGGACGGGGGAGGACATCCCGCCCGACGGCGCAACCTTCCGACCGGTGAAGGTGAGCAACCGCAACCTGGTGGTGGCTCGCTACAAGGGCACCATCATCAAGGGCTGGACGGGCATTTACGAACTTGACGCGCCGGAGCCCTACTTCCGCATGGCTTTAGACGCGGGCCTGGGCGCCAAGAACAGCCAGGGCTTTGGCTTCGTGGAGGTGTGGGAGCCGAAGGGGAGGCGCGGAGGCGCAGAGGGCGTAGAGGGCGTAGAGAGGAGTCCCGGAGGCGCAGAAGGATAACTCTTCCCACGTTCCCGACAACCCTCTGTAGAGAGGAATTTCGGAGGCGAACCATGTTAGAGGGACTACGTGTTCTGGGTGAAGCCGCTTTGCAGTGGCGCCGTCCCCATGCCGGCAGCAACGAGGAAGCCTTGCTGCAATCCCTGGTCAAGGTGGACGATTTGGGCCGTTACGCGGGCATCGTGCACCTTGACTTGAAAATGGAGGACGGCCGGTGGCGGCTGGCTTCTCCTAAAATGCACGAGATGGACAGTGAGCACCTGTACCAGGCCTTGTGGGTGGGACACGCGTCGCGCAATGTGGCGCAGGACCGGGTAACCGTTGCCAAGTTGGACTATCTTATCTCCCAGGCGCTCCCCGCCCTGGCCCTGGGGCTGGAAGACGCGGCTTTGCGAGAAGAAATTGAGCGCGCACTGGCAGAAGTTTACCTGGAACTCCCCCTGCAGAAGTCGGCGGGGGAACGATACCGGTGGGTGTGGAACCTGCCTGCGTTGGGCTGGGCGGACTGGGAGTGGGTGCCCAAAGCCCGCCGCAAGGAACTGGAAGCCCTGGCCGCGGCTCAGGGTACTGAGAGCCTGACCTCTTCCCTGATTCAGGCCTATGCCCAGACCCAGGGCGCCAAGAAAGCCATTGCCCTGATGGCGGCCATCTTGCAGGTAGGGATCCAGCAAAAACTTGATCTGGACAAGAAGGCCAAGTACCTTTACACGCTGCACTTGAACGGCCGCTGGTTGGCCAGGGAACCCGCATACCATCGTTATCTCTACGACAACTATCTGAGCGACGTGTTCGTGAAAGCGCGTCCCGGACGCTGCCACGTTTGTGGTCAGCACCGAGACGAAATAACCGAGAACACGACTCGCTTCTGGTTGAAAGTGTACATTACGGATAAGCCCGGCTTTGCTAGCGGTTTTCGCAAGACAAATTTCTATCGCAACTATGCCATCTGTCGTCAATGCTACCAGACTCTGCTGGCAGGGGAGACATTTATGCGCACCCGGCTGAAGAGCCGTCTGGGTCAGTTGACGAGCAAAGTGTATATCGTCCCTATCTTCCACCGACCGGATGTGCGACCACCGGCCGCGGACCTGGAAGCCTGGACGGGGTACGTAACCGATCGCTGGGAAGCGACCCTGACCTGGGAAGGATGGCAATCATTCCAAGGAAAACTCAAAGCCTACCAACGCTTTGAGAACACCAAGGCTTCTTACTTGCTGGACTTCCTGTTCATTCAGGACGATGGGCGCTCCACCAAGTTGCAGCAGTACATCCGGGACGTTCCCCCTTCTCGCCTGGACGAGGTGGACGAGGCGCGCCACCGGACCCGTTCTTTTGCTCAGCAACACCTCGCGCTTATCCGCACAGAGCGGTGGGATCCCTGGGACCTGGGTCTGAACACCATCTTCTACCTCTTCCCCATCGGCAAGCGCGGCCACGGCCAGCAAGCCTTTTTCCAATTCCTGGAGGCTTTGCTTTCCGAGCGCCCCGTGAACTTCCGCGAATTGCTGCCCTTGTTCCTGGAGACCGCGAGCGTGCATCGTTTCCAAAAGTACGGCGCGTACGTCCATGCGCCTCAAAAGGATCCTGATGCAGCGCTACGATTGTTCCTGGTTCAAACCCACCTGTTGCGTTACTACCTGAGCATTTTGCACCTTTTCAGAGGAGGACGACCGATGAGCGATGTCAAGTATGCAGACGAAATACGTAATTTAGTTCCCGAGGACGTGTGGAGTTACATGGATGCCTTGGGATTGGGGACGGCGGAACGGGCGTTGTTCCTGCTGGGCGTCCTGGTCGGCGAAATTGCCCGTGCCCAGCAGGCCACAGGCTCGGTGCCTATCCTAAACAAGATTCACTTCCAAGGGATGGACGCTAACAAGGTGCGACGATTGAGCAACGAGATGTTGGATCAACTCCGCATTTACCGCGCACTGAACCCCACCACGCGTGACCTGTTCGCGGCTTCCCGAGCGCTCATGGACCAGGCAGGGGGGCTTCTATCCCCGGCTGAAAACACCTACTGGGTGCTTTCGGGGTACGCGTTTGATCACTTGCGCCGGTTTGGCGGTTCTAAAAAGCAGGATGAAGGGACTGCCACGGGGTGAGAGCATGCCAAATATCGTGCACAGGCGTCGTAAATCCATTCGCCTGAATAGGTGGGATTACCGCGCCCCCGCGGCGTATTTCGTCACCATCTGCACCCACGACCGCGTGCCCTTGTTTGGCCGGGTGGTGGATGGGGAAATGGTGTTGAACGCGTTTGGGGAAATTGTGTGGGAAGAATGGTTCCGTTCCGCGGAAATTCGCGCGGAAATTGAATTGTTTCCCGACGAATTCGTGGTCATGCCTAACCACATTCACGGGATTGTGTGGATTGTGGAAACGGATGATGGGACCGGACACCGCGACGACGCGGTAGAGGTGCACGGCCGTGCGCCCAATGTAGGGGCGACCGGCCGGTCGCCCCTACAACCCCGGGGGCCAGCGCCCCGTTCGTTGGGTTCGTTCATTGCGGGATTCAAATCTGCGGTTACCAAACGCCTCAACGTGTTGCGCAACACCCCCGGCGCGCCTGTGTGGCAACGGAACTACTACGAACACATCATCCGCACCGCGCGGGCCTTGAACGCCATCCGGCGTTACATCGCCGACAACCCTCTACGCTGGCACCTGGATCGTTACAACCCCCATGCTACCGGCCCCGACCCTCAGACCCGCGCCCTGTGGCATATGTTGCAAGCCGAAGGTGAGGCAGTGCCTCGCCCCTACCAACTCCATGCAAAATCCAAAAAGGAGGTATCCCATGACCGTCACCCGAAATAGCGAAATCTTGTTCCTGTACGATGCCCGGTTGTGCAATCCCAACGGCGACCCCGATGAGGAAAATCGCCCGCGCATGGACTACGATTCCGGGCGCAACCTGGTGAGCGATGTGCGCTTGAAGCGCTATCTGCGCGATTACTGGATCGCATGGGATGAAGAGGATTGGACAAAACGCCCCTGGTCTTACCCCCAGCCTCAAGATGTGTGGGTGCGTACAATGGGAGGAAGCGTCGTGTCGGCCAAGCAACGCATTGACGGCCTGGCGCAAGCGTTCTTCCATGATACCGGGGCAAAAAAGCAAAGCACCAAGGATGTGGCAAAGGACAGCACCTTCCGCGAATGGTTGTTAGCACGCTTGATAGATGTGCGCCTTTTCGGCGCCACCATGCCCATCGGTTCGGAAGAGGGCGCAGGTAGCCATATCACCTACACGGGTCCGGTTCAATTCTCGTGGGGTTATTCCCTTAACCGTGTAGAACTTCTCCCCTCCTCTACCATCACCTCTCACTTTGCCGGTCGGGAACGAGGCGAGAAGGGAGAATATGGCACCATGGGCAAGGATTGGCGGGTCAAGTATTCCTTCCTGGCCTTCTACGGCTTGGTGAGTGCCTGGCGCGCGCGGGAAACGGGCCTTCTGGACACGGATGTCAAATTGCTGGGCCATTCGCTCATCAACAGCCTGCCCCTGATAGCGACCAGCCGCAGCAAGATCGGCCAGACCCCGCGGCTTTACTTGCGGATAGAGTACAAGGACGACGCGACGTTCTTGGGGGATTTCCGCACCCGCTTGCGATTAGGCAAGGACGAGGGGCTGGAGAGCAATGCCGACGTGTCCTTGGACTTTGGCCCCCTGGTGGAGTGGCTGAAGGGACATCAAGACGCCATTCAGTGGGCGGTAGTGTGGGCTCATGATGAGTTTGGCCCAGGCGCGGCTCTGGCTACCGGCCTGAAGGAAGAATTGGGAGAGGATGTGGTACAAGATCTCAACGACCTGATGAAGAAGATCCGAGCCTCCTCATAAAGGAGGACATTATGGGACCGTTAGTCGCTTTTGATCTGGTGGGCCCGATGGCTCACTTCCGCAAGTTTTATACCAACTCATCCTCCCTCTCGTACCACGTGCCACCGCGCACTACGCTGATGGGCGTTATTGCCGCGCTGTTGGGGTGGCGGCGAGACACATATTACCAACGCCTCTCCTTGGACAAGGCCCGCATTGGGGTCGCCTTGAGGGCACCGGTGCGCACCATCATCCAGACGGTCAACTTATTGCAAACCAAACTGGAGGACTGGCACGGTCGTGAGGCGCGCACGCAAATACCCGCAGAGTGGGTGCTTCCCAAGGAGACTGTGCCTTCCTCGCTGCTGCGCTATCGGGTCTTCTTCCAACACGAGGACGCAGGCATTACCCGAAGCGTGGCGGAGTGGGTAAGCATACCTCGTTACGCCTATCCCCTCTTTCTGGGAGCAGCTTTCTGTCCAGCCTGGGTGGAAAACGGGCGCCTTTACGAGGAGGATGAAATCCGGTGGGCGAGCGATACCCAGCCGGCGTTGGTGGACACGGTTGTGCTCACCAACCGGATCACCGAATCTTCACGGCTTGTTGCCCCGGGCATTCGCATCCTCCCGGACCAGATGCCGTTGGACTTCCACCCGGACAGGACATTGCGCGCTGTGGCCTCGGTGCTTTGGGAGGATAACGGAAAGCCTTTGCGGCTGAGCGTGACGGGAACGCGGTTCCACTTGCCCGATGACCCGCCCAATATCTGGCATGTGTTTCTGGAGGAAACAGGCGATGCCACGGGCTGAATCCCATCCGGGACGAGCGCTGCAAGACCACTTACGCGAAGTGGCCCGGGGCGCACGGGACGCGCTGGCTCACCCGGCACTCCGGGCCCGAGATCTGCTGGGGAGGATGGCCTACCTGGTAGGTGCCAGCCACGACGTGGGCAAGTATACGTCGTTCTTCCAAGCGCATCTGCATGGCAAACGGCCTCCCAATGGGCTGGAGTTTCACGCCTTCCCCTCGGCCGTGTTCGCGGCTTGGCTTGCGCGTGATCAAGTGGGAGAGCGTGGCTGGGATGATCCACAGGCCTATCTTCCCCTGCTGGCCTTTGTCGTCGTACACCGGCATCATGGCCACTTGCGAGCACCCGGCAACCTGGTGCCCAGCCTGGACGCGCTTGACGCCTGGGCCGCGCACAAAGATGAGATGCTCCCTGCTCCGTTACAACGCCTTCGCGCCCAGTGGAACGACCTTCACGATCGGCGTGATGAGGTGGTCTCGGAACTCAACGCCTTGGGGCTGGATGATGTGATGCCCTTCTTCGTAGAGCCAGCCGAGGTCACCGAAACTCTGGAGTATCTGGCCCGTTCTCTCCACTTTCTGGACAAGCCCTCTGGTCCCCTCGCAGCGGATGATCGGGCACGCCTCGCCCTGTGGGGTCAGTTGCTCTTCTCCGCGCTCATCGACGCGGACAAGCGCAGCGCGGCCGGACTGAAGCCTCTCCCCTCACGGCCCCACCTGCCCGGTAACCTGGTAGAGCGCTATGTGTCTCATCGTTTCCCGCAACCCCGCCATGACCTGGATCGGGAGCGATCCGCCTTCTTCCGCACGGTGACCGAGCGCGCCGGGGCTATCCCTGTGCCGCCTCCCTGGCCCCTCTCCCTGACCGCGCCTACGGGCATGGGCAAAACGCTGGCCGCGCTCTCCGCGGCCTTCGTGCTGCGGGAGCGCCTGGCTACGCATTACGGCACAGCCCCGCACATCGTGTACGCGCTGCCCTTCATCAACCTTATTGAGCAAAACTATCAGGTGGCGCGGGATGTGCTGGCTTGGGGCGTGCCCAATTTCGCGGCCAACGAGCACCGCTACCTGCTGCGCCATCATCATTTGGCTGACATTGCTTACAAAGTGGAGGACGAAAACCGCCCCGTAGCCGAGGCTCTGCTCCTCACCGAAGGGTGGGAAAGTGAAATCGTGGTCACCACCTTCGTGCAGGTCTTCCACACTCTGCTGGGCTACCAGAACGGGATGCTGCGCAAACTCCATAACCTCATCGGCGCAGTGCTGGTGCTGGACGAGTTGCAGAACTTGCCCATGGAATACTGGCAAGTGAGCCGACAAATCTTTGATGTGCTGCGGCAGGAGATGGGTTTGACCGTGCTCCAGATGACGGCCACCCGGCCCCTGATTTTCGTGGACGAGGAAGGCGAACCGGCTGCGGAGGAACTTCATCCCGACCCGCCGCGCCTCTTCGGCCTGATGCACCGCACCGAAATGGAGGTAGACCTCACCCCGCGGCCGGTGGAGGGCTTGGCCGACGAAGTGTCCGAACTGGGGGAACGGCATGGCTCGGTGATGGTAGTGGTCAACACTGTACGCACCAGCCTGGAACTCTACCGGGCACTGCGGGAGCGCGGGGTGGGCCAAGGGATAACCGGTTGGGAGGAGGGGACGCCTTTTCCTTTGGAAGACGGAGCGGTGGCATTGGTCTACCTTTCCACTAACATTGTGCCCAAGCACCGGGCCGAGCGGTTAGATTTCCTGAAAGCATGGCTGAAGGCTGGCCGCCGAGCAGTGGTGGTAGCCACTCA
>JALUBW010000260.1 GCA_027044735.1 Anaerolineales bacterium | reverse complement strand
TGGATAAGGCTTCTACACTTGTGAGCACTGTTTCCACACATCTTTAGTGTTCCCTTCCACAAGCGAAAAACACGAGGCGGCAATTTCCTATCAAGCGCTTGACAAAATCGCCGCCAGCGCGTATCTTTGTTGTAGAAACTCAAAACGCGGAGGTGATGCGATGCTCACGAAAGTGCAAAAATGGGGGAATAGTTTAGCCGTGCGGATTCCAAAGGCGTTTGCGGACGAACTGGGCTTGGAAAACAACGCCGTGGTTGAGATGACACTCAATGATGGCCAACTGGTTGTGAAAATTGCTCCTCGCCAACCCACTTTGGAAGAGATGCTCGCGCAGGTTACGCCAGAAAACATCCACGAAGAAATTGACGACGGCGGCTCGGTTGGGAGGGAAGCATGGTAGCCAACGCTCCCGATCGCGGCGATGTGGTATGGCTAACTTTCAACCCACAAGCAGGGCACGAGCAAGCAGGGCGGCGACCGGCGGTGGTGCTTTCGCCTGCGGCTTACAACGCCAAAGTCGGGATGGCGCTTTTTTGCCCAATCACCACAAAAATCAAAGGGTATCCGTTTGAAGTTGCCTTGCCGAAAGGCTTTCCTGTGCGCGGCGTCATCCTTGCCGACCAAGTACGAAGTTTGAATTGGCGTGCCCGCAACGCTGAAGTGGTGGCACGCTTGCCCAACGAGGTGGTTGAAGAAGCAATCCAAAAACTTGAAGTGCTGTTGCGCTAAAAGTTGGGGAAAGGGGGCGCGCAGCGGGGGTAAGGTGAGGGCAAGATCAGAACGTTTCCTTCCCCGTGCCGACGAGCATGTTGTCAATCAAGCGGGTTTTGCCGACAAAGACCGCCATTGAAAGCAGGGCTTTGTCAACCTTGCCGTGCAATTCTTCCAGTGTGTCGGGGTCGGCGCAGGAAACATACTGCAGGCGGGCTAACGGCTCGGCGTTGATTGTGTCTTCCATGATTTTACGGAGGGCGTCGGCGTCACGCTCGCCTTGCTCAAACGCCTTCTTCGCCGCCGTGAGGGCGCGATAAAGCACAGTCGCCGCTTTGCGCTCTTCGGGGTTGAGGTAGGTATTGCGGCTGGACATCGCCAACCCGTCCGGCTCGCGGCGGATTGGGCAGACCACAATTTCAATCGGGTAGTTCAGGTCGCGCACCATTTGTTGAATGACGCGCGCCTGCTGGGCGTCCTTCTGTCCAAAGTAAGCGCGCTGGGGTTGCACGCCGTTGAAAAGTTTTGCAACCACCGTGGTAACGCCGCGGAAGTGGCCGGGGCGGTATTTGCCTTCCAGCAGTTTGGTGATTTTTTCCACTTCAACCCAAGTCTGGAAGCCGGGCGGATACATCACCTCCGCGGTCGGCGTCCACACCAAATCCACGCCCTCGGCTTCAAGCAGGGAAAGGTCGCGGTCAAGGTCGCGGGGGTAACTTTCCAAATCCTCATTGGGGCCAAACTGAGTGGGGTTTACGAAAATGCTGACGGCAACACTGCGGTTGTCGCGCTTGGCGCAGCGCACCAGCGAAAGATGCCCATCGTGCAAATAGCCCATTGTGGGCACAAAACCCACCGGTTCGGGCAATCGGGCGCGCGCTTCCCACAGTTCTTCAAGCGTGGTTACGACTTTCATGGAGACCTCCGGGGGAGGGACTAATCGCGAGTTGCGAGTTGCGAGTTGCGAGTTGCGAATTGCGAGTTGCGAGTTATGAATTGCGGTTTGTGGGGATGATGGTGACTTTGCGCTTGGGCTCGGTGCCGACGCTTTGGGTGGTAACGCGCGGGTCGTCGCGCAGGGCAATGTGGATGATGCGGCGCTCGTTGGCGGGCATAGGCTCAAGCGCGATGCGCCTGCCCGTGCGGGCGGCTTGGTCGGCAAGGCGCTTTGCCATGCGGCGGAGTTGCTGTTCGCGCCGCTTGCGGTAGTTTTCCACATCCACGATAATCGTAACCGTGCGCCCCAGTTCCTTGCCCACAATCAAGCGGGTGATGAACTGGAGGGCGTTCAGGCGGGAGGCGCGCCGCCCGATGAGGATGCTGAGGTCTTTACCGGTGATGTCCACCAGAATTGGGCGGCGGCTTCCGCGGTCGGCTTCGCCGTAGCGGGCAGTGACCTCGGCTTCCACGCCCATTTTCTCCAGCAATTCGGCTACGGTTTCACGGGCAACGGTGAGGGCGCGCTCATCATCTACCTCGCGGTGCGAGGATAATTCGGCGGCTTCGGCTTTGGGTTGCCCACCCTGCTGCGACGAAGAGCGGCGGTTGCGACGCCCACCGCGCCGCCCGCGCGAGCGCCTTTTCTTCGTCTGCTCCTCCGATGGCGCTTGCGTAGCCTGCGCCGTCAGTTCTTCCGACTCCGCGGGCTCAGGTTGCGGCGCCTGAGGCTCTACCGCCGATTGAGGGGGAGCCTTCACCGTTAAACGAACGCGCGCCTGCCGCCGACCCAAAAGGCCGAACAGCGGGCGCCCGCCGCGGTCCAAAATCTCCACTTCCACATCGTCTAACGACAGCCCTAACTCACTCAATCCACGGGCTACCGCTTCGTCAACAGTTGGAGCAATAACTTCTAAAACAGTGCGTGCTTGTTCTTGCATAAAGGCCTCGCTTTCTCTGGGTTGTCCGAGGCCGGGGGATGCGCTTCCACACGCTCAACTTTTCAGGGAAAACATGCTCTTCCAATCGGCCTTGCCCATCATAGCGTATTGGACTATGGTCGCAATGTTGCTGGTGAGGAAGTACAGCCCCAGGCCCGATGCAAAGGTGAGGGTGAAATAGAACAGCAAAAGGGGCATGTAAATCGTGCTCATCTGGCTCATCATAGCGCCTTGCTGTCCCTGCCCGCTCGGCGGCGTCATCACTTTTGCTTGGAAATAGGAGGTGATGCCCACCAAAATCGCCAAAGTCGGAATGCCAAACGGGATGCCGGGGATGTGGAGAAATTCGGGGCGACCCAAATCCATCCACAAAAAGCGGCTGTTGAGGGGAATCAGAGCGGCGGTGTTGAAGAAGGGGTAGATGTGGCGGCTGAGGTTGATGAGTTCTATCGGAGCGTGCGCCAAAGCCTTGATGACCGCGTAGTAAAGCGCAAAAATGATTGGCAATTGTATCAGAGTGGGCAAACACGATGCAAAGGGGTTGATGCCCAATTCTCTGTAAAGCCGCATTTGCTCCTGCGCCAGTTTTTCGCGGTCGTTTTTGTATTTGGCTTGGATTTTCTTCCACTCCGGGTTTTGCTGGAGTTTCTGCATTGCCTCCGCACCCTCCAACTGCTGTTTGGTCAGCGGGTAGAGGAGCAAGCGGACCAACACCGTGAAAATGATGATCGCGAGGCCAAAGTTGTGCCACGCCACGGTGTAAATCCACAGGAGGGCGTTGATCATCGGGTCAACAAAAAAAGTATTCCACATAATCGGGTTTCCGTTCCTGAGTTTAGAGGATTTTGCCGCCAATGGGCTACTTTTGTAACTGCCTACCCGTCTTGTAAGCGAGGGCAAACGCTTCGGTGCAGCGCAAGCAGAAGTCCATGCTGTTGGACTTCACAACTTGTAGCCCGCGACTTCAGTCGCCGGGCGCAAGTGGCGGCAGTTGAAACTGCACCTACCACTTGCCAAGCCGCCCTACGGCAACTTTTGGAAAGAGCAAGCCGAAAAGCACCCATAACAGCGAGGGCTATTACCTACTTTTTGGAATTACCAATGGCGCTTTCGGCGGTTTTTATCGGCAATACCCACTCTTGCGAGCCGTTTTCAGCCGAGACGGCTATAAGCAAATCGTCGCCTTTGTAAGGAGCAACCAAAATTTCGCCATCGGTGAGGATTGGCGGGCTGTAAAGTTGACCTTGTACGCCGATTTGCCACTGCGGTTTACCGGTAACCGTCATGGCGGCTAATTTGCCGTTCTCGGTGGTGAAATAGACAATTCCATCTTTCACAGCCGGCTTGCCCACAATTCCGCCTTCGTTAGGCGTCACCCTCCATTTCACACTGCCGTCTTTGGCGCTGAAGGCAAAGAAAGCGCCCTTGAGGTCGCCCACAAACAGCGTGCCGTCGGCGTATGCCGGCGCGCTCCACACCCAGCCGGTGGTCTTAGCCCGCCAGAGCACCTTGCCGGTTTGCGCGTCCAGCGCCGCCACCGAATCGGCGAACGTGCCCACGTAAAGCACGCCGTCCACCAAAGTCGGCTGAGAAGCCACCGCGCCGCCGAGGTCGGTTGCCCATTCAACCTTGCCCGTAGCCGCGTCTAAGGCGTAAACATGGTGGTCTAAAGAAGGCACATACAGCCGCTTGCCGTCGTATGCCGGAGTACCCCAAAGCGCCTGCTTGGCGGTGAACTTCCAGAGCAGTTCACCCTCGGGCGAAAGGGCGTAGAGGTTATAGTCGGCGTTGGGGGCAAAAATGGTGCCTTTGGTGACCAGCGGCGAAGCAACATAATGGCTCTTTGCTTCAGCAAACTGCCATTTCACATTGCCCTGTGGGGTGAGTTCGTAAAGAATGCCACCGTAATCACCCACAACGAGGTCGCCCTCCGCTGTCAGGGCAGGAGGGGCATAAAAGCCCTTCTTTGCACCGGCAAAAGCCCAACGAATGCCGCCATCGGCGAGGTTCAGCGCAAAAACGGCCTTACCGCCCGAAACGTAGACAGCGCCTTTGTCCTTGGCGACGGTCACGCCGGGCCAACTGCTGGCTCCCAAGCGGCCGCTGCACGCGCTCAGCAACAGCGCCGCAGAAAGCAGGATGAGAGCGAGCAAAGTGCGTTTTGAAATTTTCATCGGTTTCTTTTCACCTTGATTGGGAATAGGCGCTACGGCACGGGGTCATACCCGCCCGGGTTGAAGGGGTTGCAACGCAAGACCCGCCAAATCGCCATCAAGCCGCCCTTTATAACGCCGTATTTGTAAATCGCCTCGTATCCGTAGTGCGAGCAAGTTGGGTAAAAGCGGCAAGTGTTTGCAGGGAGGGTTTTTGCAAACGTGGCCTGGTAGAGTTTGATGAGCAACAAAAGGGCAACGCGCGGCAAATACCGCGGCGTGCGCGGCAGTGCGCTCAGCGGGGGCGGCTCAGGGTTAGGCGGCCTGAGCGAAAAATCCAGGGCGTCGGGGTCAAGTTTGTGTTCGGCGGGGTGGGTGTGCATCGTCAAAATTTTGCGGGAGCAAACCGGCGCGGCGCAGGAGCGTGTGAACGGCGCTCTTTATCTCGGCAAACGAGGCTTCTGCCATCGGCCTGCGGGCAATCAAAACCAAATCGTAGCCACGGGGAAGGTGGGGCAAAAGGGGGCGCATGATTTCGCGCAGGCGGCGCTTAGCGCGATTGCGGGCAACGGCTTTGCCAACCGCTTTGCTCGCTGCAACGCCAATCCGGATTTTCTCGGCATACGGGCTTTTGGCTACCAACAACACAACCAGCGGGTGGGCGAAGGATTTTCCTTCCCGCCGCACCCGCTGAAAATCGGTGTTTTTCCGCAGGCGAAAGCCACGATTCACAGCGCAGTTGGCTCCTGCCGCAAAAGACAGCAGGTGCGTCAGGCTTTCCAGTTGATGCGCTTGACGTGGTTGTTCATCTTGGGAGTCAAGCGGCGGCGCCCCTTGAGGCGGCGGCGCTTGAGCACCAGCCTACCGCCGCGCGTAGCCATGCGTGCGCGAAAGCCGTGCACGCGCGCTCGGTGGCGGATTTTGGGTTGATAGGTTCGCTTGGGCATGGTTCTTACCTCGTGTTTTCTCAGATTTCGGCGCGAGGCCGAGCAATAAGCGCACAAAGCCCTCCCCGGCCGCACGGCCGAGGCGGGGTGGCGGAATTATACCCTAAGCCCCTAAGGGTGGCAAGCAGGAAAGCAAAGGGGAACACTAAAAGGTTGTTGAGAAACGCTTTACTTCGCCCTCACCCCTCAAGCCGCCTAACGGCGGCTTTCTCCCCTCTCCCAGTGGGAGAGGGGAGAAACGGCGAGCGCAGCGAGCCAAAGTGGGGTGAGGGCTGGATAAGGCTTCCACACTTGTGAGCACCTGTTTCAACGCATCTTTAGTGCTTCCAGGTAAAGCGTTTGCCGCACTATTTCACTTGCCGCTCCACTGCGGCGGGCGCTTTTCCAAAAATGCTTTCATGCCCTCTTTTTGGTCTTCGGTGGCAAATAGCAGGTAAAACACTCGCCGCTCGTAGGCTAAGCCTTCGGTCAGTGAGGTTTCCAGCGCCTTGTTGACGGCTTCTTTGGCAATCTGCAGGGCAATCGGGGCGCGCTCGGCTATCTGTTGCGCCAACTCCAGCGCCTCATCCAAATAGCGCTCCACCGGCACAACGCGGTTTACCAAACCGAAGCGCGCCGCTTCTTCGGCGGTGAGTTTGCGGTCGTTGAGCACCACTTCCATCGCAATGTATTTGCCCACTGTGCGGGTCAGCCGCTGAGTGCCGCCAGCGCCGGGGATAATGCCGAGGTTGATTTCCGGTTGCCCAAATTTGGCGGTTTCGGAAGCGACTATCATGTCGCAGGTCATTGCCAATTCAAAGCCGCCGCCCAATGCCCAGCCCGAAACCGCCGCGATTATCGGCTTGCGGACGGCGCGGATGCGGTCAAACAAATCAATGTAGCCGCTGGTAAGCATGTCAACCGGCGTGGCTTCCGACATTTCTTTGATGTCAGCGCCAGCGGCAAACACCTTTTCGTTGCCGGTAATGACGATGGCACCGATGTTTGGGTCGGCGTCGTATTCGGCAAGTGCGGCGGTGAGTTCGCGCATCAGCGTGCTGTTGAGGGCGTTGTAGGCGCGCGGGCGGTTCAAGCGGATAAGCCCAACTTTGCCGTGGGTCTCGGTCAAAATTGTGGTGTATTCTCCCATTTAAATTCCTCCTCGCGCTGAAATAGTAACGCAAAGACGCAGAGAAAGCAAAGAACGCAAAGAAGTTAACGCCAAGGACGCCAAGGACACAGAGGGCGCCAAG
>JALUBW010000259.1 GCA_027044735.1 Anaerolineales bacterium | reverse complement strand
GAATTTTGGAGTGCGGCGACGCGTCGCCGCTTTCTAAAGCGGCAACATGTTGCCGCACTCCAAAAACACTCTTCAGGAGCAAGCGTCCGACCCTGAAGGGCAAAGGGGAGAGATTCACGATAGCCAAAAATTTCCCTCGGAGGCACCTCTATCCCACTTGGCTTCTCTATTTGACTTCACAGGCGCTTCGCGATGGCTATACGAAATTAGTGGCCTTGGCGCCAAAAATTTCCCTCGGATAGATTTGGTTTTGTTCCCGTTTCTCCGAGGGACTGCTAACCAAAAAAATGCGCTCATTCCCCCAAAAAGCGCTTTCCGCGCAGCGCGAGCATTCCCGTACCACGTAAAATTTGCAAATAGCAGTCAACAAGTTAGGCTTCATCCAAAACTGTCTAAAACAAAAAAGCCGCCTTTTACGGCGGCGAAACGGAACAATTGTTCCGCAAGAGCAAGTTCTAAGCATCGCCCGATAGGTCTTCCAAATAACGCGCCAACGCGGCCAAGGCTTTGGCGGCGCGACGCACCGTTTCCGCATTGCCTAATTCTTCAGCAAAGTGGCGTGCGACGCGCGGCACATCCTCTTCATCTAAACGGAGCAGGGTGCGCACAGGGGTACGCAAGCGACGCGCAATTGACACGCGAGGGTCAAGTTGAGTGCGTCGCACCCGCGGGGGGCGGCGCTCGGGCTCGGCTTCCTCCCCTTCAGCGGCTTGAGGGGAAAAACCTTCGGCATCACCCGCCGCCGAGGTCGCAAGCACAAGTTCTTGAATCGCCGCAGGCCACTGCTCTGGCGGAAGTTGCAAAACCCGGCGCAACGCGCCCTCCGAAAGGCGATACCGGTCTGCCAGCAACAGCAAATCATCCGGCAACAGCAAAATTTGCAAATAGTAGCGCACATAGCGGCGGCTCATGCCGAGCACACTCTGCACATAGCGCACAACCTCCGAAGGCAGACGCTTTATCTGCGCCGCACGGCGGTAATAGGCAAAGTCGTCCTCGCCGGACTCCGGAGAGATGCCCATCTGCTCCAAAATCAAGGCGGCAATTTCGCGGGCGCGCATTACGGCGGACGGCGGCTCAGCAGTTATGTTTTCCAACACTTGCCGGGCGCGCGACGGTTTTTCTACCACCAGCGCTTCCAAAACCGGCTCTTCCGAAGAGCCCCTCTGCACGGCTTGCAAAACGGCAGCCCAAAAACGCCGCTCACCGGTCTCCAAAATAAAACGGCGGCTTTCCAAATCCCAGTAGCCGGTTACAGGTTTAATCTGCCCATGCTCGTCAAAAGAAGCCCCCATGTGGAGCAAAGAATGCACGCGTTCAGATTCGGCCAAATCCTCTTCAGCAAGCCGAAGCCAGCGTCTGGCCGCTTCAAAGCAATCTATCTCACCGGCAAAAAAATCGGCCTTGATGGAAGGTGGCAAGAGAGGGCGCGGTTGGTAGGGATCGGGCAAAATTTGGCCAACCGGCACGCGGACAACCCGTTTGCGCGCCTGCCGAGTTTGCGAGGCGGAAACATCGCCCAAAAGTTCATCGTATTGGGTGTCGGCTGTAGGCTGAAAGTCTTCAGCCGACCAAGTTGGTTTGCGTCTGCGCCCCATAGAACCTCCAGAAAAATCGGTGGATGAAAACCACAGATTACACAGATTGGCACAGATTTTTTTCTGCGAAATCTGTGGTTTCAATCATTCAATCGGTGGATAGGAACGCCAAGGGCGCCAAGAAACACAAAGGACGCCAAGGTTAACGCAAAGACGCAGAGAAATGCAAAGAGCGCAAAGAAAAATTTTTTCTGTGTTCTCTGCAAATTTCTGTGTTTTCTGTGTTTTTTCGCTCAATCGGTGCAAATCTG
>JALUBW010000258.1 GCA_027044735.1 Anaerolineales bacterium | reverse complement strand
TAATGTTGGCGTATGCTATTGCGCTGATGGTAGGCGAGAAACTTCGCGATGCAATGTTTGACGATACTAAAAGGACGGGCAAATGGCGGCGCTATTCGGGAGCCTTTATTTTGTTGAAGGATTATTGTTGGTCAATACCAACCCGCCTTTACAAAGAGGCGTCTAAACAAGCCTTGAGCGCCTTTGCTAATTTGGTGCTACCTCATGTCCGAACTCATGTCTGAACTTCAGGCCATTCGCTCGCCCAACGATGGCGTCAGCGGCACGGCGTATTTGTCCAGCAACTTGGCGGGCGACACTACTTTGCCTTAAAACCGCCACCGGCACCCCACGGCGAAGCCGTGTCCGCTGCACGCGGGGTTGGGCAAAACCATCGCTTGACTCATTGGAACCCTAACTTTGCACAGATAGCCCCTTACTCAAAACACAGCGGCAATGCCCACAGCACAGGTCTAGGATAGTCCCATCTATTGCACTTCATAAGTGCTTAGTCTTTGTCTTTTTCATATCCCCAGCTTGGGCAGGATTCCATGGGCAGTTTGCTGGAGAAGATAAAGGGTTTTAGTATCCATAGCTTCGGGGGTAACGCCAGCGAGAAGGTACCGGGCAAACTCTGGCAATCCCATCATCGCTGAAACCCGAACCTTTGTACCATCATAGCCTTCCAGAATAAACCACCTCATAAAGCGAGAAAACTTGACCCGACGCACCTCCGACCAAGGCAAATAACCTGAGGTACCTATACCAAACAATGGACTGTATTCTATCCCCCATATTGACACACGATGCCTCTCAAATAGAGAAGCGGCTATGATGGGCGGCCATCCCAGGCTAAAAGCAACAAGCAGCAAGAACAAGTTCCACTTTTCTGTGCTATCTGGGAGGGTCAAGAACATCAATATCGCAAGCCCTAAAAAGGTCAAGGTGTAGACTACTCCAACCACAAGCAGAAGAGGAGGGTAAGCAAGGACGCCTCGCTCAGACGGCAAGCGTTTGCGTAGGCGAGAGTGTGACAACCATATCATGAAAAGGGCGACGAAAATTCCCGTAATGTGGACTATCACAGACATAGCAACAAGCGCAAGTTCAAGCTCTTATGAAACAAACATCTAAGACCACACAGGAATGCTTCAGCTCTGCCAAGTCGCTTTGCCCAACGATGGCGTCAGCGGCACGGCGTGTTTTCCCAGAAGCACTGTTGGCGACGTCACCCCGCCTTCAAACCGCCCACGTTGCCCCACGGCGTAGCCGTGTCCGCTGAACGCTGGGTTGGGCCAGACCCAACGCCTAAGCAAGCACGCCACAAAGGCCAACTGACAAAAACTAAACGGCGCTTTGGGGCTGGCAAACAACTACGGCGAGAAGCCCCACCAACACTTTACAAGCACCCGCCTCAGAAAACAAGCACTTTGCCGACCCGCTAAAATCCACTCCACGGAGCGGCTCGCAACTCGGCTAAGCTTTGCCTCACCACTTCCCAAAACAGCTACCGGAGCAAACAGACCGTTTGCCCCAAAGGCCACCGCCGTCTGACCAGCGCCATAGCCTCCGCCAACAGCGAAGCCTACAAAGCCCTGCTCAGCCGCCAGAGCACTGCGGCAACACAACGCCGCGCTGCCCATTTTCCCCGCCGACAAAGCACCTCGCCCTGCCCCAGCACCTCGGTCAAGCGGCTCAACCGCCCCACCACAGCCGCCTTTGCCCGCGGGGAAGGCCGCGCATACCTCACCGCCTCTCAACCACAGGCCAACCCCGCTCAATTTTCAAAGTCCGCTGCTCTACCGGCATCAAAGCCGCTCAACTTGCCTGTCACGGTTCAGCCAGCCTCTTTGTTGCTCCAAACCACTTGGCCTTGCCGCCTACGCTTTCTCTTTTCGCGTTCAGCGCGCTTCCTTCCTCAACCCCTCGCCCAACGATAGCGTCAGCGGCACGGCGTGTTTGTCCAGAAGCATTGTTGGCGACACTACTCCGTCTCCAAACCGCCAACGTTGCCCCACGGCGAAGCCGTGTCCGCTGCACGCGGGGTTAGCCAGCAACGCTGTTTGTATCTTCGCTCTCTATCTCAGCCCAAAATTCCTCATGCGTTTGCCCTTGCCCTTCCCGAATTTGCTGTTCCGCGGCTTGCAAGATTTGCCTCAAGCGAGGGGAATACGCCAACAAAAGACGCTCCAACTCTTCCTCATCCTCCACGGCCAAAAGAACAGCCACCGGCCTCCCGTTCTTTGTCACGACAACCGGCCCTTCCTTGCTCCTGCGCAAATACCCGCTAAACTTTGCTTTCACTTCTGCTACCGATGCAATTTTCATATCTTTATCTCCTCGCCGCCAATGATCAGCCTGCTCCCATCCTTCTCTCCAATTGCTAACACGAAAACTCTTCTTTGCTCTGGCTCTACCTTATAAAACACCCGAAAACGATTGTTGGGCCCAAAACGGAGTTCCCAAGTAGCCCCAAACCACGCCGGGCGTTTGAGGGGTTTTCGGTTTCGTGTCTCCCGAAGCGGCTCAAAAGCCAATTGCTCCTCAATTACTCGGCGGATAAGAGAATAATATCGCCGCCCGAGGGCTTTGACATGGCTTTTCACTATCGGCGCGTAAATAATTTCATAGCGTGATGGCGGCTTCATAGTCACAATTATAGTCTGTTTGGCGGTGTTGTCAAGCACGGCACGGGAAAACAGTTTAACGGAAAGGCTATCTCAAAGCAGACAAGTTATCTCCTCAACGGATGGCACGTCGGGCGAAATCCGTCCCCGTTCCCTTCTGCCTGCAATGCTCACATGCAAGGAAAGATGCTGGCTAACGATCGCGTCAGCGGCACGGCGTGTTTGTCCAGAAGCATTGTTAGAGACGCTACACCGCCTCAAAACCGCCATCGGTCGCGCACGGCGAAGCCGTGTCCGCTGCACGCGGGGTTAGGCCATCTGCCTATCTGCAATCATTTCCTTCTTCCAGCGTTTCGCCATTTGCCTCATCGTTGCTTCATATCTCGGCCAATCATGCAACGTCTCCGGATCAAAATCTGCACCGTTCGGCCACACCAGCGTATGCGTCTCCGGGTCAATCTCTACTTGGCGAAACAGATCTTCATCCCTCAACATACCGTATATTGGGCCCACTAATACCTTTTCAAAGTGAATTACCCGCTCCACACCGTCGTCAAATACCACGCGCAAAGTGTACGGCCCAACAACATCAAATCCTACTACCCGATAAACCTTATGTTCTTTCATAATATTTACTCCTCTTACCGTAGAGGGGCTATCTTATATGGCAGCTGCCCTCGCTGTAGGCGTTCCCAATTCTCTCGCAATTCCCCTTGATGCAATTCGGCCCATGCTTCCACCAATCGTTGTTGACGCCGAGGTAACGCGCCACCTATCATTTCAACAGGGTCAATGCTATACACCGCTACGTAGTTCTGATAGTACACGTGAAAGTGCGGGAGATGGTGAGGCTCCCCCGGCTCAGCATACATGCGCACGATGATCCCAAAGAAACGAGTAAGTTCCGGCAAGGCATCCTCCAAAAGCGCACCTTATAGCGCTGACGGTTTTGAGTATTGTACCCCATTCCTCGCGCCTAACGATCGCGTCAGCGGCACGGCGTGTTTGTCCAGCAACTCGGCGGGCGAAAGTTTTTTGACTTGAAACCGCCTCGGTTGGCGCACGGCGAAGCCGTGTCCGCTGCACGCGGGGTTAGGCACAATCACAATTGGATTCAAATTTATTCACTAAATCTTCATAAGCGTTAAGAAACCGATGAAACCATCTATCGTTAATATTTGCACCAGGAGGGTAATCCAACAACAACCTTCCAACACTTAACCCACGCCGTGACCGCTGAGGCACCTGTAACTGGCCTAGTATTTTATTGAATTCCAAGCTCGCTTTTCCGCCTGAATGAGCAATACGATTACGGACAATATGGGCATGTATTATCCTTTGGTAGGTAATGTTTCCGAGAAATATGTCAATACGAGCGAAAAAACCCACCTTACCAAATAAATGCTCAGCACGCTCTCACAATATCTTTGGCGCTCCCCAACCATACACGCCTGTCAACCCTTTATCTACGCTTCCCATAATAAAAGCGGCTCTCTTAGGCGTAACATCAAAACGGGAACGCACCTCAAGCATAAACGCTGCACCACAAAAAGCCTCAAATTTGGCAGCAGCTTCCAGAAAAATAAACGCTGTCACATCCCGTTTATCTGGCTGCCGCAGAGGCGTAGGGTTCTGATTACCTCCATATTGCGTTCTTCCTTGAAGCACTAAAATTTCATGCAAAGAACGAGCGCGTTCTAGATCTCTTCGCATTCCATTGACAAGCCTACTTTTCACCCGTGGGCTAATGGACATAAAGATTTTCCTCCGTTGCCTAACGATAGCGTCAGCGGCACGGCGTGTTTCCCCAGAAGCATTGTTGGCGACGTTTCTTTGCTTACAAACCGCCTACGTTGCCCCACGGCGTAGCCGTGTCCGCTGCACGCGGGGTTAGGCATACTTGTAATATCACACCACAAAATACACTTCTTGTTATTGTTGTTCTTTCAGTGATAATGGATATGGGGGAGGAATTCTAATTTTCTCTAGCGAGAAACCTTCCTTGATAAACTCCATCGCTTCATCCTCAGAAAGTCGGATAAAAGCCATATCCTCATGACCGATAACCCACATGATTAATTCGTGCCCTCTATAAAACAGCGGGTCTTCAGGATACTCTTCACCCCATCGGCCTATAGTGCGACGGCTCACTAAGAAGTCTTTTAGTTCGTTTGATATAGCAAACCGAGCATAAGTTACAGGGCGTTTACGTTTTGATCCATATTTCCAATGAGTTGAGAATACTTTGATGAGATTAGAATGAAATGGCTCCAGAGATGGCGGAAGGCTTCTCTCGTCACCTATAATGAATTCCACTATATCTGCCCTATCTAACACAAATGAAAGCAATTTTTGCCATTTTTCTTCTCTTTCAGGGAGGGGCATATATCCAAACTCCTGATAATAAAACTCCTCCTCTTTGATTTCACAAGGTTCTTGCATTTCATCCTCCTTAACCTGTTTCGCTTGGCTTATCGGCACGGCGGACTACGTCAACGCCTCGGCAGGCAAGCCGCCGAGGCAGTCGGCTCATCCGCCGCGCCGAGATGAGGTCTATCAGCTAGTTGATTGTTATGGTGGAGGTGGTACACCAGGTATGGCGGTTAGCACACCTACAGCAGCTGTCGCAACTGCAGCCGCCAGTGCACTTGCAACCCAATAAGCAACATATACCGAAGCTGCAGCTAAAACAAGGCTATAGATCGCGCTCCATGGATTCCAAGTACATGTTTTCCAGCACCATCTATTAGCAGAATTGTACACCCCAAAGCACGGTCTTGACCCTTCCCACCAACCACAGATGTGCAGGTTGAAGATAAGCTGATCAGTTTCCCAATATTTGAGTTTCACGTTCACGTGTTTCAGGTATCTTTTTATGCAGCCTCCTACAAAGTGTTCATCTATGTACAAGAACCACATATAAGGGCCTATCCTACCTCCCGCCTGAGGCGATATCCTCATAGGAAGATATTCTTCAGGCTTTATTCTTGTTCCTGGACGAGGAAGCACAAGGCCACTCATAGAGTAATCATCTTCTACTTCGTAGATATTGCTAATGGGATGCGCCAACAGTGGAAGCAACGCGAATGGCATACCTGCAAGGTACTCCGTTAGATTGATAGGGGTTTCCTCCTTGCCCTGCACATTCGCTACAGGGGAGCACACATCGCTTGGACAACTTCTGGTTACGTCCCCTGCTTTTAGTGACTCTACAAAGGGAGAAAAAACTTCCCCGGGGATTGAACCAAATCTGTGCTCCCCAATGAGTACATCGATGTCCAGCGATGGCGTGGTAAGTAGTGTAAATTTAGGCTTCCGTTGCGAAACACCATACGCAGCTTTTTGAAGATTGGAAACCGGGAGGAGTATTCCTCCCAACGCCAAGCCAGAAAGCTTTAGGAAATCTCTACGCTCCATAATTAACACCTCCTTAACTCTGAAAATTTGTTGGGCCTAACGATGGCGTCAGCGGCACGGCGTGTTTGTCCAGAACGATGGCGGGCAACGCTACTTTACCTCAAAACCGCCACCGGCACCCCACGGCGTAGCCGTGTCCGCTGCACGCACGGTTGGGCTTGATGAAGTACATCCAGCTTTCAATAAAGCCTTTGAAAAATTCTCACCTCCTCAAGTGCGTAGTACTTATACTCAGATCCATTCCCCTGGATGCCCCATATCCATAAATCGCCATCCTCCGTTGCCGAAACTAAAATCTTTCCATCCGGCGAGAAAGCAACACTTAGCACCTTGCTTGGATGTCTTAGGATATTCAATATTTGTCCACTTGCAATATCCCACAACACAACTTCTCCTTTATCTGTACCTGCAGCAAGCACAGTACCATCATGAGAAAAAGCAACGCACCATATTTGTCTAAGCCTCCCCCCTTCAATGGGGCGATACCCCCAACGCTTAGTATAGTACAGCTTGATACTTTTGGTGTATCCGCCCGCCACAGCTAACAGCGAACCGTCCGGGGAAAAACTTATGGCTAGATTGGAGTATACTTGCCAATCAGGACCCACTACCACTTCCTTCACTTCTTTCATGCTCTCAATATCCCAAATGTCCATCCAAACTTGTTCCACACTTACCAAAAATCCTTTTGGAGAAAAGGCTATTCTCTTTGGAAAATGAGTAGGTTCTAGAATACGATAAACATGGCCTTGTTCTACATCCCACAAATAGATTTCTCCCCCTCCAGCAGAGGCAAGAATCTTTCCGTTTGAGTAGTGTAAACTTTTTTCTGTAAAAACGATGGGACTGGTGGTATCCTTGAAGGCCTCAAACCCAACACAAGGAGGTACCACCATGTCCCATCAACCCTATTTTACCCTACCCGAGTCATTCCT
>JALUBW010000257.1 GCA_027044735.1 Anaerolineales bacterium | reverse complement strand
AGCGTGCGCGTGACCGACCGCCACGGCAATTTGCTATACACTTCGCTTGCGCAGGGCTCGGCCTTGAGGGTGCCCATCCCGCCGGAGCAAATACCTGCTTGCATGAAGCAAGCCACCGTGGCGGTGGAGGATGCCACTTTTTACCAAAATCCGGGCGTGGATTGGAGGGGGATTTTGCGCGCTCTTTGGCTTGATTTGCGCGCCCACCGCGTTGTCGCCGGTGGGAGCACCATCACGCAGCAGGTGGCGCGCAACCTTTTGCTTACTCCCGCTGAGCGCAATCGCCGCACCCTGCGCCGCAAAATTCGGGAAATGCTGCTTGCCCGCCGCCTGACCCGTTCCCTCACCAAGGACCAAATTCTCGCACTTTACCTAAACCACACTTACTATGGCGGTTTTGCCTACGGCGTGGAGGCCGCGGCGCAAACTTATTTCGGCAAGCCCGCTGCGCAACTGACTTTGCCCGAATGCGCGCTCCTTGCTGGTTTGCCGCAAGCCCCCAACCTTTACAACCCTTTCAAGCACCCAAAGGCGGCGCGCGCCCGCCAAAAGGTTGTGCTTTCGCTGATGGTCAAGCACGGCTTTATCTCCGAAACCGAAGCCGAGCAGGCGCTTGCCGTGCCGTTGCAGTACAATCCGGCGCCTTACCCTATGAGTGCTCCTCATGCCGTTTGGATGACGCTGGAAAAAGTGGCCGATTTGCAGGCGAAGGGCATGCTCCCCAAGAATATCCCTTTGGAGGTGCGCACAACTTTAGACCTCGGCCTGCAGACGAGCGCCGAGGAAGCCGTGCGGCGGCATCTGAAGCGCTTGCAGAAATACAGCGTCACTGACGCCGCCGTGGTAATTCTTGATCCTCACACGGGGGATATTTTGGCTTTGGTGGGCAGCGCCGATTACAACGACCGCGCCATTCAGGGCGCTATCAACATGGCTACCATGCCGCGCTCCACCGGTTCGGCTTTCAAGCCTATCATTTACGCTGCCGCGCTCCAGCCCACCCTTACCCATCCTTTCACAGAGGCGACCGTTTTTTGGGATGTGCGCACGGTTTTCCATACCGCCGACGGCAAGCCTTACATCCCGCACGACTACGACCTGCGCGAGCACGGGCCTGTCACTTTGAGGCAGGCTTTGGCTTCATCTCTCAACATTCCGGCAGTGGAGACTTTGCAGTTTGTGGGGGTAGGCGCGACGCTGGCCTATGCTCGCCGCCTCGGCATCCGCTCGCTCAAGAGCGCCGAGCAATACGACCTTTCGCTTGCCCTGGGCGGCGGCGAAGTTTCGCTTTTGGAACTTGCAGATGCTTACACCGCCTTTGCGGATGCAGGGCGTTTTCACCCTTACCGCCTTTTGCTGGATGTGCGCGATGCCGACGGCAACTTGCTCTATGCCCAAGCCCCGCCGCGCCCCAAGCAGGTTTGGGATGAGCGCGTTGCTTGGCTCATCAGCGACATCCTTTCCGACGACGCGGCGCGCACCATTGGCTTCCCGCCGCATTCTTCGCTTGAGGTGGGCTTCCCCGCAGCGGTGAAAACGGGCACTTCTTCCGGCTTTCACGATAATTGGGCCGTGGGTTACACGCCCGATTTCGTGGTTGGCGTTTGGGCTGGCAACGCCAATTTTGAACCCATGCAGGGGGTGGATGGCTTGACTGGCGCGGCCCCCATTTGGCATAGCGTTATCAGAGCAGCGGCAAGGCTTCGCCCCTCGGAAGGTTTCAAGCGCCCCGACGGGCTGGTTACGATTAGGGTGTGCTCGCTTTCAGGGCTTTTGCCCACGCCTAATTGCCCCATTACGCATTGGGCTTGGTTCATCCGCGGAACTGAGCCTACTGAGCCCGACAATGTGTATCAT
>JALUBW010000256.1 GCA_027044735.1 Anaerolineales bacterium | reverse complement strand
GAGCCGAGCGTTAGCGAGGCTCAGCGGGGGATGGGTGAGATCTTGCCACAAGCGCGATAGATCGCACCTTTCGCAACAACTGAAATCTTGTTTGAAAATGCATTAGGTCGTTGGGTCGTTACGTCGTTGGGTCGGGAGGGCCGACGAGTTGGCCTTTCGCTGCGCTAATCTGCGTAATCTGCAGTTTCAAGGTGAGTTGAACTATGCCAAACTACCGCATTGCATTCTTAGGCTTTGGAAATGTGGGGCGCGCGCTGGCACGCCTGCTGTTGCGAAAACGCGCCGAACTGCGCGCCGACCACAATATCACCTTCACCGTCACCGGCATTGCCACCGGAAGCCACGGCATAGCAATTTCCGAGCGCGGAATTGACCTTGAGCGCGCCCTCGCTTTGCTGGCGGAAGGGAAAGACCTCACCGCGCTGAGCGATTTCCCCGTTGCCGATGGCTTGGAATTTGCGCGCCGCGTGCCTGCCGATGTGTTGTTTGAAAACACGCCCGTGAACTACGAAAACGGCGAGCCCGCGGTGAGCCACATCCGCACGGCGTTGGAGCGCGGTATCCACGTCGCCACGGCGAACAAAGGTCCCGTCGTCCATGCTTACCGCGAACTAACCGCTTTGGCAGAGCGCGTTGGGCGAAAATTCTACTTTGAATCGGCAGTGATGGACGGCGCACCGATTTTCTCCCTTTTCCGCGAAACCCTGCCTGCGGCGCGCCTGCTCGCCTTCCGCGGCATCCTTAATTCCACCACCAACTTGATCTTGACCCGCATGGAAACCGAAAACGAAACCTTAGACGAGGCGATTACTTACGCCCAAAGCGTCGGAATTGCTGAAACCGACCCCAGCGGCGACATTGACGGCTGGGATGCGGCGATTAAGGTCGCTGCGCTGGCGACGGTGCTGATGGGCATCCCGCTCAAGCCGCAGGATGTGGAGCGCCGCGGAATCCGCGGCATTACGCTGGAAGATGTGCAACAGGCTAAAGCAGAAGGCAAGCGCTGGAAATTAGTCTGCTCGGCGCGGCTGGTGGATGGCCGGCTGGAAGCCAAGGTCGCCCCCGAAAAAGTCAGCGTTGCCTCGCCGCTTTACGGCGTGATGGGCACCTCTTCGCTGATAACTTTTGAAACCGACGTGCTGGGCGCGCTTTCAATTCGCGAAGACAACCCCGGCCCGGAAACCACAGCCTACGGCCTGTTGGCGGATTTTGTAAATTCTGTGCGGAATTGAACCAGATGAGCGGTCGCCAGCCCTTGGCAAACCGGTTTTTACCCTTTCTCGCGGCTGATGCCCCTTGATTTTGACGGAAAATTCCATAAAATATAAAGTGTAAAGCCCCGCACAACGAGTTTCAGGGAGGCAGACATGGAAGTGATCAAAGTTTCCGGTTCGTCCCGTACGTCGGCGGTTGCCGGGGCAATTGCCGGGGTGTTCCGCGAACACAAAATTGCGGAAGTTCAGGCAATTGGCGCCGGGGCGGTGAACCAAGCCGTCAAAGCGCTGATCATCGCCAAAGGCTATCTCGCGGAGGATGGCTACAAGGTTGCCTTTGTGCCCGAATTCACCGATGTGCAAATTGAAGATAAAGTGCGCACGGCGGTGAAGTTTACGGTTATTCCTTGCGAAAGCGCCGAAACGTACACAGCCGACGCACAAGAAGACGAAGAAAGCGAAGAAGGCGAAGCCTGATTTCAACCCCGGCGTGGAGAACGCCGGTGAATAGGGAAACTCTGTTCGCTAAGCGGGGATACTTTCTGTTAGCGTTGTTTGCCGCCTTTGCATTGAGCATTTTACCGGCGGAGGGTGGCCGCGCGCCACAAGGCACGGCCACAGTTACTCCGCGCGCGGTCATCATCAGCGAAAT
>JALUBW010000255.1 GCA_027044735.1 Anaerolineales bacterium | reverse complement strand
TTCCCCGAAAATGCGGTGGAATACTTTGTCTCCTACTACGACTACTACCAGCCCGAAGCCTACGTGCCCCAGCAAGACCTCTACATTGAAAAAGACGCCGACATCAACGAAGAAATTGAGCGCCTGCGCCTCGCCGCCACCACCGCGCTCACCAGCCGCCGCGATGTGATAATCGTGGCTTCGGTTTCGGCCATCTACGGCTTGGGAAACCCCGAAGCCTACCGCGGCAGCGTCGTCCACCTTGAAGTGGGCGAAATCTACCGCCGCAACGCCCTGCTCCGAATGCTGATTGAAGGGCAATACCAGCGCAACGACACCGAATTGCGCCCCGGCACATTCCGCGTGCGCGGCGAAACGCTGGAAATTGCACCCGCCTACATGGACGACACCGTTTACCGCATTGACTTTTTCGGAGATGAAGTTGAGCGCATTTCCGAATATGACCTTTTCGGCAGGCGGCGCGCCATCCTCCACACTTTAGATATTTACCCCGCTAAGCACTACCTAACCGAAGACGAAAAACTCAAAAAAGCCCTTGCCGACATTGAGGCAGAACTGGAAGAGCGCGTGGCATGGCTCAAAGCCCACGGCAAATTGGTTGAAGCCCAAAGGCTGGAACAGCGCACCCGCTACGATTTGGAAATGCTCCGCGAGGTCGGCTACTGCTCCGGCATTGAAAACTATTCGCGGCATCTGGAACAGCGCCCCCCCGGCTCGCCTCCGTGGACGCTGATGGATTACCTCCCCGCCGAATACTTGCTGGTGATTGACGAATCGCACATGACAATCCCGCAAATCCGCGGCATGTACCACGGCGACCTCAGCCGCAAGCAAACCTTGATTGAATACGGCTTCCGCCTGCCCAGCGCGCTTGACAACCGCCCGCTCAAATTTGATGAATTTGAACAGCGCATGGGCTACACAATTTACACCAGCGCCACCCCCGGCCCATACGAACTTTCAAAAGCCAACCAAGTGGTGGAGCAGATAATCCGCCCAACCGGCATCCTTGACCCAGTGGTTGAGGTGCGCCCCACCGAAGGGCAAATTGACGACCTGCTGGCGGAAATTCGCAAGCGCGTGGGCGAAGGTGAGCGCGTGCTGGTAACCACCCTCACCAAGCGCATGGCGGAGAAACTGAGCGATTATTTGATGGAAGAAGGCATCAAAGTCCACTACTTGCATTCCGAGGTGGACACGCTGGAGCGCGTGCAAATTTTGCGCGACCTGCGGACGGGCATGTACGACGTGGTGGTGGGCATCAACCTGCTCCGCGAAGGGCTGGATTTGCCGGAAGTGTCGTTGGTGGCAATTTTGGATGCGGACAAGGAAGGCTTTTTGCGGAGCGCGACCGCGCTGATTCAGACCATTGGCCGCGCTGCCCGCCACGTGCACGGCAAGGCGATAATGTACGCCGACCGCATCACACCGGCGATGAAGCAGGCGATTGACGAAACAAACCGCCGGCGCGCCAAGCAAATTGCCTACAACGAAGCGCACGGCATCACTCCGCAGGGCATCGTGAAGGAAATCCGCGACCTGACGGACCGCGTGGCGACGCAGGCGGCAGAGGCACAAGCGCGGTACGAAGTGCGCGCCGAGGCGGCAACCGAATCCGAGCGCGAAGCGCTCATCGCCGAGTTAGAAGCCGAAATGCGCCGCGCCGCCGAGGAACTGGATTTTGAGCGCGCCGCCATGCTCCGCGACCAAATTTTTGAGTTGAAGGGGAAAAAGGTTAGTTAGTCGTTGGGTCGTTGGGTCGTTCGTCGTTGCGTCGTTGGCATTTTTCTCCACAGATTGGCACAGATTTACACCGATCAAGAAAAACCACAGAAAGCACAGAAGCAGCACAGAAAACACAGAAAA
>JALUBW010000254.1 GCA_027044735.1 Anaerolineales bacterium | reverse complement strand
ATCGTTAGGAGGAATGGTATGCCCTCTACACCCTCTCTGGGTAAACCTTCGGATACCTCAACGGATATAAAACTGAGGAAAGTAAAGGTGGGCTATACTTTCAGGTATGTGTTCTGGGATTTTTTTGCACGATGGGGAGTTTGGTTAGTATGGTGGGTATCTGGGAAGAAATGGTGGGAAACTTTTTTGTTTTGGGTGGCGCAGTTGCTGGTTCTGCCGTTGGTTATTATAGCGATGGCTCTTGATAACGAGTGGGAGGTAGAGGAGGAGACTCGCGCGGCTTTGCGTCGCGAGGAGGATATACCTGAAAATACTCTTGTGTTAGTAAGTCCTCAAATTCCCCCGTGGGGTAAGCTTGTTACATTGGTTATAGCGATTGCAGGGGCATGGGCGGGTGCGTGGAGTACGAGAATTGAACAGAAATGGCTTGTCTGGGTAGTGGGTACAGTTTTCTTTATCTTGTACGGGGTTTACCTTGCCGTACTTAACGACTCTTCGCTTTCTCAGCAACGGGATGCAAAAAGCGAGGAAGATGTGGTATCTCGCCCCCGAATGGAGAGAAAGCCTCTGGAAAAGGACGAGTTGAGCCAAACTCCAGGTGTAGAGGAGGAGAGGGACTATAATGATGTAGCGATTGCTCGGTTAGAAGTGCTTGCTCAATCCTTGGCTCAGCGGGTTGACACCTATACGTTGGAAGCAGCGTTGTTTGGCGCCTTGGCTTTTTCTTCTTTTGTGTCGATTTTATTTTCTGATTATCCTTTGCTTCGCAAATTGGGGGATCTCTTACAACAAATTCGGGCTTTTCATTTGCCGTCTTTTTCCTTCACCTTTGACTATTTTCTAACCGTTGGGAGAGAGATTTCGCCTCTTTTGCACTCGGTAGATGCACTCTATGTTGCCATGTCTATGGAAACAGTAGTGTGTTCCATGTTTTTCTTGGCAGTGTTGGTAACGCGTCTCCGTTTTGGGGATTTGCTTCATGCTTCTAAATATGCGATCCAGGTAGCGAAGATTTACAATGACAAGGAAGAAGATATGTACCAGCTTTCTCCTGATGGTTTGGCTTTAACTGGTGAGCAGGCAAACAGAGTTCATAAAATTCAGAGACAAATCAGGAAGATGGTAGATAGGGCCGAGGTGAGCTTAACAGATGCTGAAGACGTAGTGGCGTATATGAAGCTCTTTAGAAACTTGGGAGTGTGGTTGTTTGTGTTGGTGCTGATAACTAGTGGTTTTCTTCTAACATGGGTGCTTGGTGTGTTTTTCGTTACACTGTACTTTTTGGTAGGGATATATCCCCAAGTAGATAAGTATACAGAGCAACAAGTCACGCGAGCTTTAAGGAGAAGTTTGCGGCTGCGTAAACGAAGTTCATGAGTGTTTTTCTCCTAACCCAGCGTGCAGCGGACACGGCTTCGCCGTGGGGCAATGTTGGCGGTTTGAAGGCGGAGTAGCGTCGCCAACAATGCTTTTGGGAAGATACGCCGTGCCGCTGACGCAATCGTTGGGCGAGGGGTTGAGGAAGGAAGTGCGCGAAAGGCCGAGGTGGAGCAAAAGCGGCGAATGCGGAAAAGCCTTGGGAGTGTAAGGCTTTGGCGCAACCGTCGCAAGCAAGTTGAGCGGCGTTGAGGCCAGTAGAGCAGCGGACTTTGAAAATTGAGCGGGGTCTGGGTTGTGGCTGAGGCGCCGTGAGGTGAGCGCGGCCTTTCCCGCGGGCAAAGGCGGCTGCGTTGGGGCGGTTGGCCGGTTTGGCTGAGGGGCTGCGGCAGGGCGTGGTGCGCTGTTGGCGGTGAAAATGGGCGGCGCGTCGTTGTGCTGCCGCGGTGCTCTGGCGGCTGAGCAGGGCTTTGTCGGCTTCGCAGTTGG
>JALUBW010000253.1 GCA_027044735.1 Anaerolineales bacterium | reverse complement strand
ACCCAGAGGTTTTTCAAGCCCGCTTCTTGGGCGCGGTTGAAAATGCGGTTGGCTAATTTCCAGCGCACTTCAAAGGCTAAAAAGTGGCGGTCGGGATGGGCTTGCGCCCAAGCGAGGATGAAGCGCCCATCGCCGCTGCCGATTTCTATTTCCAGCGGGGCTGAGGTGAGGAATTGGAGCAGGCGGGCGCGGTGCTTTTCAGATGACTGCCCGTAGCGAAACCACGGCGCCGGTTCGGGCGGGATTGGGTTCTTCCAGCGGGGGCGCTTGGCGGGGTCGCCGCCGACAAAGCCTTTGAGGGTGAGCGGCTGTTTTTCCCAAACTTCGGGTGGGGGCGTGCGGTTTGGGTCTAAAGTGCCGCGCCCGCGCCGCACCCGCATTGGAGGGCGTTTGTCGCTCATGGCATCACCCTTCCCCAGAGGACCAGCGAGCCGGTGACGATGAGGGCTTGCGCTATGTGGTAGGTAATCCGCACCAGCAGCGTGCCTTGTGGCAGTGGGCGGACGAATTTGTGCCATGCCAAAAGCCCATCCGAGAGCAGAAAGAGCACTGCCCCTGCCGCAACCGCCAGCGCCGCGCCGTGTTCCAGTTCCCCATGCAACGGAAGCAGAAGCGCCCCCACCGCCATTAGGCTCACGGCTATCGCATAAGCGCCAATCGGCAGGCGCAGGTGGTCGTTGCCTTTTTCGTGCAGGGCGCGCACAATGCGGCGGTAGTAAATTCCGACGATTATCGCCACCACCATTGCCACGGTGGTTGTTTCCCACATTACGGGCGGGGCAGTGAAGTTGAACGCGGCAAGGTAGGCGATGTCGGTTGCCATGAAAGCAAAAAGCCCGAGTTTGAGGCGCTCGCGGGGGAGCATGAGGGCAATGTCGCCAATGAGGGCAAAAAGAAGCCCCAACGCTATCCAAGTCAGCGGGCTTTTGGGGCTGGTATTGCCTTTGAGCACTGCCACCATCAGCGCAAGGGTGACTGCCGGCTTGGTTAGGTAGCCTAACCTCCGCTGGGATAGCGCGATTGCCACCCAGTCCCAAATGGCGATGGCGAGCGCGGTGCCGACCCAACTTATGGCGCTCATGTTGTTCGCGGTCATTCGTTTGCCCCTTCTTCTTTGGTTTTGGGCAGTTTGAATCCAAAGCGCCGCAGGACGGAGGGGTTGTTGCGCCAGTTTTTGTTCACTTTGACGCGCAGGTCAAGGTAAACCTTGCGTCCGGTCATGGCTTCAATTTGTTGGCGCGCCGTGGTGCCGATTTTTTTGAGCATTGAGCCGCCCTTGCCGATGACAATGCCCTTTTGCGAATCGCGCTCCACGAACAGCGTCGCGGCGATGTATGCACCGCCCGTGCCGCGCTCTTTGTATTCGTCAATCCGCACTGCCATCGCGTGCGGCACTTCATCCCGCAGGTGGAGCAGGGCGGCTTCGCGGATGAGGTCGGCGGCGATTTCGCGCTCGGTGAGGTCGGTGATTGTCTCTTCGTCGTAATAGGGTGGGCTGACCGGCAGGCGCTCGTAAATGGCATCCAGCAGGTCGTCCAGCCCTTCGCCGGTGAGCGCCGAAATGGGGATTAGGGGTGCTTCGGGCAGGAGTTCTTGGTAGAGGGCTTTGTAGGCTTCAAGGCGGTCTTTGGGCGTCAAATCCACTTTGTTGAAGGCGATGATGGCGGGCAGGTCGGCGGCGCTTTTGCGGATGAAATCTGCCACCATTTTATCCTCAGGGTGGGGTGGGTAAGAGCCGTCCACCATGAAGAGGATGAGGTCAACGTCTTCCCATGTGGAAAGCGCCTCGTAGTTCATCGCCTCGCCGAGTTTGTGATGGGGCTTGTGGATGCCGGGGGCATCCACGAAGATAATCTGCCCGCGCTCGGT
>JALUBW010000252.1:5224-7009 GCA_027044735.1 Anaerolineales bacterium | reverse complement strand
TATCCAGGCTCAAAAAGACGCCTTGCTTCTTACATCGCAAAGGCATTGGCCGTTAATAACATGAGGCCGTCTTTGTACGTTGAGCCTTTTGCTGGAGGGGCCAGTGTTGCATTGGCGTTGCTTCAGAAAAACTTGGTTGGCCGGGTCATCCTGGCTGACCTTGACCCCTGGATAGCCAGTTTTTGGCAGACGGTTTTTTGGGATACAGACTGGCTCATTACAAAAATCAAAGAAGCGCCTGTGACCTTGGGTGAATGGCAAAGGTTGAAAGAACTGCGTCCTCAAACCACACGCCAACAAGCCTGGGCTTGCTTGTTTCTCAACCGCACCAGTTTTTCGGGTATCCTTCGCCCAGAAGTGGGGCCTCTGGGAGGGAAAAGGCAAAATTCCCCTTACAAGATTGACTGCCGATTCCCGCGTCAAACACTTGTTGAACGAATCCAACGAATTGCAGCGTTCCGTGAAAGAATTTACGCTGTGTGGAATTTATCTTGGGAGGGAGTGCTTGCAAGAGTGGCGGAAAAACAAAGGGCTGGCGAATTGCCTGGGGACGTTTTTTATTACTTAGATCCTCCCTTCTTCAAAAAGGCCAATGCGTTATACCGGTTTTATTTTCGTCGTAGCGATCATGAACGCCTGCGCGATGCACTTCTTGAGTTAAGACAGAAGTGGCTGCTCAGTTATGACTCCGCGGAACAAGTAGAGGCTTTGTATGGGCAAGCCATTGCCTCAAACACCAATGGCGCTAAAAAATCATCAGTTGAATTGCTTTACAGCGTTTCAAACCTGAAAGAACGCAAGCGAGGTAAAGAGGTGATCTTGTCCAACCTTGACATTTTGCCGGAGTTTGATGACCGTTCAACGGGAGGGAATCATGCAAAACGTCAATAAGATTTTGGAGATGAGCCCTTTAGCACAATTAGTCCAGGTCAACAATTTTATAGGTTGGGTATATTCCATCGATTACACTCATGCTTATGTGATGACCAATGACCTGTGGAAATACAAAGTGCTGGGTATCCCCCACAACTGTTTCTTGGTCGCCGCATCTTTCGACCCCGAACACCTTTCCGGCGCCGCCGAAGACGAAATGGAAGTGATCCTGCTGCGGGTCTTAGGCTCGGCCAAATTGCCCCAAGACGATGATTTGGTGCGGACAAAAATTGACCACTTCAAAGAGCAAAAGAGCCCAATGGGGACTCCCGACCGCCAAATAGATGAAATTACTCAGAACGAATTGCAATTCGGCGGGCTGGAATGCCGGGTTTTGGGAACATTTTTTGTGGATGATAACGAACTGTGGTTGGGGAGCGATTTGGAATCTTTCGCGACGGCCACCCGCCTGAAAGTGTATCGCCCCAGCGGAAAAGCATTGGAGACCATTGTCAACTACGTTGACCCCATCCGCCGCAAAGCGGCACAGGAGATGGCCGAGCAATTGGGGCTCAAAGGAGATATCAAACCTTTTCGGATTGGGACAGTGAGATACACCTCCACAGATCGCCTGCACAGACGGAGCCCAGCGGCGGAAAAAGTCCCCGTGTTTGTTCAGCCAGCAGATTTTCTTGCCCGCCGCACAGCCGTGTTGGGTATGACCAGAACGGGCAAGTCAAACATGATCAAGCAAATGGTCTCAGTGGTCAAACGAGTGGCCGACGAAAGTCAAGCAAAAATCGGACAAATCATCTACGACATCAACGGTGAATATGCCAATGCCAACCAACAAGACAAAGGCGCGCTGGCCGATATTTACCCTCAGGACACCGTCCGCTACCGCATGTTGAA
>JALUBW010000252.1:0-5124 GCA_027044735.1 Anaerolineales bacterium | reverse complement strand
AAGCCAAACGTTGGTTTTTAGCCGCGCGACAGGCTAATGAAGAAGAGGCCCTCAAAAGTTCCTCTGGGAAGGATTGGGTAGACGATGCTTTGAAAACCCTGCTTGATATGATCGCCCAGCGGCAGGGGAAAACCTACATTTCCGGCTTCAAAATTTTGGCTGACGCCATCAAATACCATTCCCCTAACCGCACAACCGAGGTCGCCGACGAAATTTACGACTTGCTCCGCGAGGGCAAAATCGTCATTTTGGACCTTTCAGTGGGCGACGCACGCATTCGGGAGAAAATCAGCACTCGCATTGCCCAACGCATCTTTCAGAAATCCATGGAGATTTTCGTCCAAGGCCAGACGCCCCCCAATATCGTTGTTTACATTGAAGAGGCCCACAACCTCATCGGCCGCGGCATGGACTTGACCGAAACCTGGCCCCGCTTGGCGAAAGAAGGCGCCAAATACCGCATCGGTTTAGTGTATGCTACGCAGGAAGTTTCGTCCATGCACCCCAACATCTTGGCCAACACAGAGAATTGGTTTATCACCCACCTGAACAATACCCGTGAGATAAAGGAACTGGCTCGGTTTTATGATTTCGCCGACTTCAGTGAATCGCTCATCCGGGCGCAAGACGTCGGCTTCGCGCGCGTCAAAACACTTTCCGGCCCGTTTGTTATTCCAGTACAAATTGATAAATTTGACCCAGAAGCAGAACGCCAACGCCTGCAAGCCCTTGCAGAGAAAGGGGCGTCAGCCTGATGCCTTACCAAAACGAATTTGCCCGAAAGACCACCCATTTTGATTTTGTCAGGAACCCAGAAGTGCAGGAGTTTCTGGCCAATTGCGAATACCTCACGCCTCCAAGCGAAAAAGAGGCCCAAGCGTTGACCTCGGTTTTCCAGAAGCCCCCGCGCCTCCCTGAGGTTGAACTGCCCCACTTGATCTTGGCTACCGACGGCAGTTACTATGAGGCAGCCCTGAACGATCGCATTCCCACCACGCGCGTGGGTTATATCAAAATTGGGGCTGTGTTGTTCAGCCTGAAAGAGTTCGCCGATCTACGCGATGGCCGTTTTGTAGATCCTTTCAAAGTCGCGGCGCTCCAAGACAACAACACCGCATTGACTTTCGTGCTCCCCAGCGCGAATGTGCGTTTGCGAGCCTACAACAGCGTCCGCGACAGTTTCCGCGCCGCCTTGGACGAGCAACTGCTCTCGGAAAAAACGCGCTTCGCCCCCCAAAATTTCCATACCAGTTTGCGGAGCACCCTCTTCCACTTAGCCTCTCGCAGAGCGGGGGAACTGGGCACGGGCCACCCCTTCAAACTCAAATTGCACAAGTGCCCCACTTGCGGCAAAGGCCCCATTGAACTGGAAGACAAACTGGAGCAACAATTTTGCCCCTACTGCGGCGCGCCGGTTTACCCCAGCGATTGCTTGCGCCTCTGGGAAGAGGTGAGCGATTACCAATCTAACGGCACAGCCCTTTCTCGCTTGATGATGATTTTGGAACACCTGATTCCGATTCACTACCTGCGCTTTATTGCCCAAAAGGCTTTCTTGGCTTTGACCCGCATAGCGTTTTTCGTCGATGGGCCGCTGGCGATATTTGGGAACGCGGCTTGGCTGCATCGCAGCATCATGATTTACCTCCATGAGGTCAACGAAAAATTGGAGAAAAAGGGAATGCCCCCCGTGCTCATGATCGGCCTGCAAAAGCGAGGGCAAATCGTAGATTATGTGCGGCTGATAGACCGCTTCTTGCCCCCAGATAGCCTTTTTGCCATTGATGATGACTATCGCTACAAATACATCCTCGCCAACCGCAAGCCCTCCAAGCACGGGTTTGGCTTTGAAACCTACTATGGGCAAGATTTCATTTTCAAAACCCGCGAAGGCAGAAGTTTTGTCTTCGCATTGCCCTATCCCTACAAATCCAAAGAAGAGCCCGGCAGCGACTTCATCCATGAAAAAACCGAATGGCACCGTTACACCAACTTGCCCGTTGCCATCCGCCTCATTGAGCGCTTGCAAACCGAACTTTATCAGGACGCGGTCGTGCCCATCGCGTTGGCCCACCGCTACACGGCCATTAGCCTGCAACCCGGCGGGCGCGTGCTTGACCTTCTGACACGGAGGGCCTTGGCATGAGCACTTTTGAAGCCCATCTGCGGGCGATCACCAACAACGAGACGCCTTCCATTGAGCGTTTGTGGCAGATCACCAAATTTTCCCCCAACGACGCGCAACGGGAAGCCATTTTGCACGTCAACGGCCCGCTTTACCTCACGGCAGGCCCCGGTTCCGGGAAAACCCGCGTTTTGCTCTGGCGCACTTTGAACTTGATTGTCTATCACCACGTGCCGCCGGAGCGAATTTTCCTTTCCACCTTTACTGAAAAGGCGGCCAAACAACTCACCGACGGCTTGCGGGGCCTGCTTGGGCTTGTAACCAACTACACTGGGCAGAGTTTTGACTTGAGCGGCATGTACGTTGGCACCGTGCATTCCCTTTGCCGCCGATTGCTCACGGACCGGCGGCGCTTCTTTGCCGACCGCCACCGCCCGCGCCCCCCGGCTCTCTTAGACGATCTGGGGCAATACTTTCACCTCAACAGTGCTTGGGAACAAATCGTCACCTACGCTGGCTTGCACCCCGCGGACGCCGCAGAGCGCATCAACGCTATTTTTGACGACAAGAGTGCTTCCCGCCATCGGGCTATTGAGCACCTGCGCAGTGCTTTCAACCGCTTCTCTGAAGAATTGATTGACCCTGACCGCGTTCAAGCCCAGGTTGCCACGCTTGCCTGGCCGGAATTCAGCCAAAGTGATATTGAACTGCTTTTGGAACTTTATAAAGCCTATCGCAAAACGCTTGAGGAGCGCCGCGTCACCGACTTTGCGCTCCTGCAACAAGAGGCTTATCGGGTGTTGGAAGATTTTCCGGGCAGTGGGGAGGTTTTCCAACACGTCATCGTGGACGAATACCAAGACACTAACACCATCCAGGAGCGTATCTTTTTCAAGTTGGCCTCCGGCACGAAGAACCTGTGCGTGGTCGGCGACGACGATCAAGCGCTTTATCGTTTTCGCGGCGCAACGGTGGAAAACTTTGTGCAGTTTCCCCAGCGCTGCCAAACCTACTTGGGCGTTACCCCGCGCCAAATCGCTTTGGACATCAATTACCGTTCCCGCAGCCACATTGTGAATTTCTACGGCCGCTTCATGGAACAGACCGACTGGCGCAGCAAAGACGGCCACACTGCCTACCGAGTCAGCAAAGCCATTCGTGCCCACCGTGCCGACGCTGGCCCCGCGGTGGTAGCCACAACGCCTGCCCCGCCGGAAGAGGCCTGCGAAGAGATCGCCGCCTTCGTGCGCCGTTTGATAGACGAAGGCAAAGTAGAAAACCCAAATCAAATCGCTTTTCTCTACCCTTCCCTAAAGTCCAAACAAGTGGAGCGGATGAAGAAGGCTCTGGAAGCCCACGACCTGCAGGTTTATGCCCCCCGCGCCGGGCGTTTTCTGCAAGTGAGCGAAGCCGTGGACGTGTTCGGCATTTATTTGCTCATCTTCGGCAGGCCATCCTTGCGAGGGATGGGTAGAGATGTGGATGATTTTCGCGACTGGCTCAACGACATAGAGGCGCGGGCCGAAGAATTACGCCATGACGACCCCCAACTCGCCCAATTCATCACCGACCGCCGGGCCGAACTGCAGCGCGCCCGCAACGACTACCGCATCTTGCTCAACGTGGTGGCCAGACATCACTGGAATTTGGACGCCCCCTACGACCTCAGCCGTATGAAGCGCGCCCTTTACAACGCGCCGCGGCTTTCGCCCGTGGGGCAAAAATTGGTAGGCAGCGCCTACTTTGACCGCATTGTGCAAAAGCGCGCCCAAGAAGGTCATCCACTCCCTCTAAGTTACGTCATTCGGCGGGCTACTTCGCTGGACTGGAACTTCCTGGACTTGTTCTACCACCTGATGGGCTTTGAGCACTTCAAAGCCATGTTTGACCAAGCCGAGCACCACGGCGATGAAGGCCCGGTGGCCAACTTGGGGTTGATTACTCAATATCTGCAACGTTTTACCGATGAGCGTGTTAGTATCATCACGGCTAATTTGTTGGAAGACGACAAACTCTCGGCCATTTTCTTCAATTCCTTCCTCTTCGCCCTCTTTCGGCTGGGCGAGAGCGAGTGGGAAAACCCCGAAGACCCTTTCCCGCGCGGGCGTATTCCCTTCCTCACCATCCATCAGGCCAAAGGGTTGGAGTTTCCTGTGGTGGTGCTGGGCAATCTGTATAAAATGGATCGCGGCGCCCCGCAAATGGAGCGCCTGATTCGCCCCATGCTGACCCGCCCCAACGGAGAGCCGTTGGAACGGATGACCGAATTTGACATTGCCCGCATGTTCTACGTGGCCCTTTCGCGCGCCCAAAACCTGCTCATCCTTGCCCACTTCAAGGGGAAAGGTCAGCACGTAAGCCCGCCCTTCAAGGCTCTGCTCCGCGACCCTGCTTTGCCCCGCTTGGGCAACTTTGACATTGCTACGCTGCCTGCCGCGAAGTTGCAAGAAAGCGAAATTCCCAAGGTATACTCTTTCACCGCCGACTATTTGCTCTACAAAAAGTGCCCCCGGCAGTACATGATTTTCCGCAAATTCG
Source organism: Anaerolineales bacterium (assembly GCA_027044735.1). Lineage (GTDB taxonomy): Bacteria > Chloroflexota > Anaerolineae > Anaerolineales > DRMV01 > JALUBW01. The sequence goes on along the minus strand of JALUBW010000252.1, from coordinate 461 downwards.
GCTTTGTGCCATCCCGCTCGCAAACCATGTTCTTTGGCTCATTGGTCCACCGCACCTTGGAAGACTTGCACCACGAACTCATCCGCCGCCGCAACCTGGCGGCAAAAGCCCAGTCACAGGGAGAAAAGCGCGATGCCTGAACCCAGCGATTTGCCCCCCATTGAAGACTTCATCCGTGAGATTTTTGAAGAAAACTTTGAACTTCTGGTCGCCGAGAGTGGGCACACCATCTCGGCCGAGGCCAAGCAAACGGCTTTGAATCAGGTGTTGCTCTATTGGCGTAAACTGCGCGCTGTGGCCGAGCGCGTCACCGATACCGAAGTTCACCTCACTTTGCCCAACCAAGAAACGCCGCAAGGCCGCGAATACACCATTGAAGGCGTGGTAGATATCGTGCGGGAAGATGACCGCGTGGTCATGTACGACATCAAGACCCACGACGCTGACTACGTGCGCGCCAA
>JALUBW010000251.1 GCA_027044735.1 Anaerolineales bacterium | reverse complement strand
TTTTTGAGGAAATTGCCAAATTCCGCGCCGCACGCCGCATGTGGGCAAAAATCATGCGAGAACGCTTTGGGGCGCGCAACCCAAAGGCTTGGCGGCTTCGCTTCCACACGCAGACTGCGGGCTCAACCCTCACCGCTCAGCAGCCCGAAAACAACATCGTGCGCGTGGCGCTTCAGGCGTTAGCCGCTGTTTTGGGCGGCACACAATCCCTGCACACCAACAGCATGGACGAGGCGCTGTGGCTGCCAACCGAAAAATCCGTCCGCATTGCCTTGCGCACCCAGCAGATAATTGCCTACGAGTCGGGCGTAGCCGACACCGTTGACCCGCTGGCGGGTTCTTATTTTGTGGAATACCTGACCGATGAATTGGAGCGCCGCGCCGAAGCGCTGATTGCCAAAATTGACGAAATGGGCGGCGCAATGGCGGCGATTGAAAAGGGCTACATCCAGAACGAAATTCAGGAATCCGCCTACCGATACCAGCAGGCGTTAGAGCGGAAGGAGCAAATCGTGGTCGGCGTCAACGCCTTCCAAACTGAGGAAGAAGAGCGCGATTTGGAAAGCCTAAAGGTTGACCCCGAAGTAGAAAAGCGCCAGCGGCAGCGGTTAGCCGAGTTGCGCGCCCGCAGGGATAACGCCGCGGTTGCCGAAATCCTCGAGCGGATAGAGCAGGCAGCGCGCGGCGATGAAAACCTGTTGCCACTTTTCATCACCGCCGTAGAGCGCTACGCCACCTTAGGCGAAATTACCGGCGTTTTGCGCAAAGTTTGGGGCGAATACCGCCCATCAATTTGATTTGCGAAGGAGATTTCATGCCCAGCATCAAACGCATTGACCACCTCGCAGTGGTGGTTTCCGATTTGCAAGAAGCCCTTTCGTTTTGGGAAGACGCGTTGGGGCTGAGCGTTAGCCGTGTGGAAGCCGTGCCCGCGGAGCAAAGCGTGGTGGCTTTTTTGCCCATTGGCAGCGGCGAAATAGAACTCGTGAAGCCCACCACCGACGACAGTGGCACGGCAAAATTCCTTGCCAAGCACGGCCCGGGCATGCACCACATCTGCTTTGAGGTGGAAGGGTTGGATGACCTGCTCGCCCGTCTCAAAGAGCACGGCATCCAACTCATCAACGAAACGCCCGTTGAGAAAGAAAACGGTGTGCGGTATGCTTTCATCCACCCCAAGAGCACACACGGGGTGTTGGTAGAATTGTACGAGCGCACGGAATGAGCACCTTTTTGCCGAGTGGTGAAAATGCCCCATCATGAATTTGTGCCCCACGACATTTCACTAACCAACCTCGTGTTGGGCGAGGCGCGCCTTTTTCGGCTGATGTTGCCGGAGAAATGGGAGATTACCCGCGGCCTTGCCCCGCCCGATATGCAGGCGCGGCACATGCGCGGCGGCGCTCCGTGGGTTGCGTCTGGCCGCGCGTGGTATGTGGTTTACCATAGCGAAAAGGGTTGGGCGCTTGAGTTAGAAGTGCGCGTTACCGCGCATGAGAAAAAGCCCCCCGCCGGCTCTCAGCCCATAGAAATCGGCTTACACACGGGTTACGTGGCTTGGCGAAAGCGGCGGCGCGGCTTGCCGTGGAAGCGCCACGATGTTTACTTTATGACCATCGGCTGGTATTGCCCCCAAACCGAGCGCCACATTGAACTGGAGTTTAGCGGCTGGTGCCCGCAGGAAGGGTTTGAGGCCATCCGCGCGGGCATCCTGCGCACAATTTGCCATTAACGCTTAACGCCAAGGACGCCAAGAAGCGCAAAGGACGCCAAGAAAAAGTTTCTGTGTTCTCTGCAAATTTCTGTGCATTCTGTGTTTTTCTTCAATCGGTGCAAATCTGTGCCAATCGGTGGATAACGACGCCCGACCTAACGACCCAACGCCCC
>JALUBW010000250.1 GCA_027044735.1 Anaerolineales bacterium | reverse complement strand
TCACAAAACAGAGTACTTGGTCAATCGTCGAATGATGGATAAAGGCGTTTGAGTTTAATCCGGGCATCCTGAGTGGTAAATTGCCAGTCTACAGTAGCATGAGCAGCATTACGCGCTTCTTCCCATGTCTGGACGGCTTGGATGAGTGCATCCTGATTATCCATGCGTTCCGCCAACGCCTGACGAGAAAGTACACTCAGTTCGATCTCTGCCATGTTCAACCAACTGCCATGCTTGGGTGTGTAGTGAAACCGAAGTCGTTGGGCAATGCGATGAGCCTCAGGGGCAGGGAAGGTTTCATATAACGACGCCAACTTGTGCGTGTTGAGATTGTCCAGCACCACATGAATCAAATCGGCTTCCGGGTAGTACTTGTCTACCAAATCTTTCATACAATGGGCGAAATCTACCTTGGTACGTCGCTCTGTGACTGACACATGACGCCAGTTCCCCAGAGGTTCAAAGTACAAGAACAAATTCGCAGTGCCTCGCCGCTCATATTCCGTGTCATACCGTTGTGGCTCACCCGGTTGCATGGGAAGCGGGGTGCGCGTTTCCGCTATCAATTGTTTGCTGGTCTCATCAAAACACACCACCGGTTCCTTTGCGTTGTAAGGGCGCTGGTACACATCCAGAATGTGCTCCATAGCGCAAACAAAATCGGCGTTGGCTTCCGGTGGTATTACCCACTCTTTCCTGCGCCAAGGTTTAAGTTCGTTTTTTTTAGTGTCAAACGAATAGTCTCGTAAGAGATGCTTTCCAAAGGCACTTCTTCCAACGCAACCAGGTGTTCAGCCAGCAATCGCAATGTCCAACGTTTTCGTCCTGCTGGCGGCGGCCCACTGACCAACGCAATCAAGCGGGCTTCTACTTCTCCGTCCATTTTCCGCTTGTAGACCCGGTTCCGTTTCTTGTCATTGAGTGCGGCTTCCAGGCCTTGCTCGGCATAGCGTTTTCGGACCCGTTCGCTTGTGGCCCGCCCCACCAACAAGGCGTCGGCAATTTGCTGGTCTGTCCAACCGTCGTCGGCTTTCAGCAGGATTTGCGCTCGCTTTATCTTTCGTACGCTTTGTGTGCCGCCGGTCAATAACTCAAGCAGATAATTCCGCTCTTCGGTGGTTAGATTTACTGTGTATTGCTTCGGCCTTCCCATCGTGACATACTCCTTTCCGTTTCTGGGTTTGGAGCCCCCATTATGCCACGCCTGCCTATTTCCATCAAGGCAAAATTGATTGAGTAAGAGTAAAAAGTGGGAAAAAAGTACCATTCCCCCAAAACAGGCGCCGTTGTAACTTCAACCCACGCCTTCTCAAGGGGTAGTAGGCGTTGCCTTATTCTGGTTGCCGCCCGACCGTTGCAATGCCTCCAAGGCGTGGCGAGTCACCTGAACCGAAGCAAGAATACGAGCATCGGCGTTCCGCGCCTGCGCCATCAAAGCAGCCACCTGCTCGCTCACCGGGGGGCGCTCGCTGAGCATTTGCTGGATGGCCTGGTCGATTCGTTGCGCCAAAGCGCCCAGGCGCTCGGCCATTTTTTCGCCGCGGTCAAACAGGGGCTTGGCCTCGGCCGTGGAACTCGCATCCTGCAACCCCTGCGCCACCTCGGCCAGTTGGCCGGCCTCTTCTTTGCCTTGCTCAGCCCAAGCGATAATCTGCGCCAGCCGCTCTCGGGCGCTCACGGCAGCACGCCGTGGTGCGGCCAACCCCACCCGTCCCCCGAGGCGGCCGTAACGCTGGGTGGGCGTGGGGGTTGGCTGGGGGCTCTCCGTAGGCTGCTGGCCCTCGTCCGCAGGCAGCAAGGCTTGCGCCTGACGAGCCAGGTCGGCAATGCGCTGGAACTCGGCCTGCATGGTCTGGGCATTCGTTGCAATGGCCGCCGCGGAAGCGGCTTC
>JALUBW010000249.1 GCA_027044735.1 Anaerolineales bacterium | reverse complement strand
TCGGAGCGCGTGATAGAAATGATTGAAGGCAAACTGGAGGAATACGGGGCGAAAGTCTCCGGCATTGTGGCGGTACGCGGCCCTGTTCTGGAGCGCCACGGCATTATGGATCGCCATTACGGCTTTATAAACACACTTTCCAAAAATGCTTCTAAGATGGTGAATTTGGAAGAACTTGAGCCGGTGGCCGAAGCCATAGGGCTTGATATCCGGGCTGAAAAACCGCAAATCCTTGGCGGGCATGAGTTTTTGGCGCAGTTTCCGGAATTCAATGCTGAAAGTTTGAACGATTTATGGTTTAAAGAGCGCTCGGCGCGGGTGCGGAGTGGCTTTTACGTCCGGCGCGTGAATGTGAACGGCAAAGATGTGGTGCTTGTGAACGGCTTTCATCCTTTGCAGTTGGAGCATTACACCAACCCTGAGCACAAGACGGTTGTGGTGCTTTTGCATTCCAACACACCGTGGAAGGTTTTGCGCGAGGAAATGATAGGCGATACTTACCCCGATAAGGCTTCGCCAAAGTCGGTGCGCGGCACCCTCTACGCCGATGACGAGGTCAACAAATGGGTGGAAGTTTCTATTGCCAACAACTTTGTGCATCTCTCTGCGGGGCCTTTTGAGGCTTTGAAGGAGATGGAAAACTTCCTCAAGCCATTAATCGGGGAATTTTCGCTGGCCGAAACCAATGTTGGGCGCGCCATCATTGCTTCTGGCCTTGATGAGAGCGCGATTTCATATGCTCTTACTAACCCCGCCGTGAAGACTGCCGAGGGCGAAACCGACCTCTTCTCGGCAACCGAATTGGCCGACACCGATGAGGCGGTAGCGCTGTTTGTAGAAAATGTAAAGGCAAGCAAAGCCTGAGATGAGGCCTTTTGAACAAAAAGCGCGGCTTTGGGAGCCGCGCTTTTTGTTTTCATGCCTGTTTGTGCTTGGCTCCTGCTCTGATGTGCCTCAGCAATAGTGCCAGCCCAAAAGCAATGCTCAACTCCACAAACGGGAGCAAAGCCACCACATAGCGTTGAAAGTTTAGCGGGATAGCCAGCGTGATGGTGCCCCCCATTCCCAACGCGGCGATGATTGCCGCCAAAACCGGCGGACGCCTAAACTCGGCCAGCATGGCGAAAAACCCCAACAGCGTTATGGCAAACAGCAAACTGCCCACGGTGATGTTGCGCCCCCAGCGGTTGAGCGGCTTTGCTTCGTATGCTCTTATCGTTGGAGCAAGTTCGCGCTTGTAATTGCCGGTTTCCATAAATTGCAGCGGGGCGAAGTACAGATGGCCGAGGACTACGGCGGTTTTGGCTTTTAGCCCTTTGGGCACCATGAAAGGGGCTATAACCGAGTATTCTTTTTGTTGGGAGGCCGTGGTGGCAAAGCGTTCGCGCAAGGCTGCCAAAATTGCTTGGCGCGGTTTTTTCCAGAAAACGGGGTTTAGGGCTAAAGTGACCAGCACTGCCGTGAGCAGGGCAATTCCCCACCGGCGGAGTGCTTTTTTGTGGAAATGTGAGCCGTCTTGTGCAAGCGCCAGCGCCACTGCGGGCAACAACCCGATTCCCCAAGGTTTGGCGTTTACTGCTACGGCAAAAGCGATGCCGGTGAGCCACGGCCGAGGATTTGGTGCGGTGATCGCCCAGAGTGTGAGGGCGATGCCAAAGAGCAAAGCGCCTTCCATCATAGCGCGGCGGGCGTGCAGCAACGCTAATGGGTTGAGGAGCATAAGCGCGAACGCAAGCAAACCGGCTGGCAGGCCGCCAAGCCGCGCGCCCACGGCGAAAATGAGCACTGCCGAGGCAAATGCCAAGGCGGCAATTGCCGAGCGCGCCGCCAGCAGTTGCCGTTTGCTTGGCAGCGCGCCAAGCCGCTCGTTTTCTTGCCATGTTTTGCCCCAATCCCAATCTGTTTT
>JALUBW010000248.1 GCA_027044735.1 Anaerolineales bacterium | reverse complement strand
GGGAAACGGGGGTGGGGTGAGATTATCTCTCTTTCACCGCGGCGTCAAAATCCTCGCGGAAGCGTTCAATGCCGGTCACTACCGCCATGGTGGAAAATTCGCCCAGCGGGCAGAAGGTTTTGCCCTGAATTTGCTTGGCGACGGCGTACAGGGTTTCCACATCCCGCGGGGTGCCTTGTCCTGAGGCAATGCGCTCGGTCAGGCGTTCCATCCAGTAGGTGCCCTCGCGGCACGGCGTGCATTTGCCGCAGGATTCTTCACGGAAGAAGTTGGTAGTTTTCTTCACCAGCCAAGCGATGGAAACGGTCTCGTCCAGCACGATGACCGATGCAGAGCCCAACATGCCGCCGACTTTGGGCACGCTTTCGTAGTCCATCGGCGTGTCCAGCACCTCATCGGTGGCAGGCAAGAGGGAAGAGGACGCGCCCGCGGGCATGATGGCTTTGATTTTCTTGCCGCCGATGATGCCGCCGCCGTGCTCGTAAATCAGTTCGCGGAACGTGGTGCCCAGCGGCAGTTCGTAGTTGCCGGGCTTGTTCACCCGCCCCGAAAGGCTGAAAATTTTGACGCCGGGGCTTTTTTCGGTGCCAAAGGTGTGATACCAGTCCGCGCCGTTGGCGATGATCATCGGCACGTTGGTCAGGGTTTCCACATTGTTGATGACCGTGGGCTTGCCGTAAAGCCCGTAAGTGGGCGGGAAAGGCGGGCGCAGGCGGGGTTGGCCGCGCTTGCCTTCCAGTGACTCCATCAGCGCGGTTTCCTCGCCGCAGATGTAAGCGCCCGCGCCGAGGTGTGTGTAAATCCGCAGGCTGTAGTCGGTGCCGAAGATGTTGTCGCCGAGCAGACCGGCGGCTTCCATTTCGGCGATTTTCTGGTCAAGCCACTTGGCGACGTGCCAAAACTCGCCGCGCAGGTAAACGTAGGCTCGGTGCGCGCCCACAGCATACGAGGCAATCGCCACGCCTTCCAAAAACTGGAAGGGGTTTTCCTCCATGATTTCGCGGTCTTTGAACGTGCCGGGCTCGGATTCGTCGCCGTTGGCGATGACGTAGTGCGGCCAGTTGCGCTTGTCCATGAAGGCCCACTTCAAGCCTGTGGGGAAGCCCGCGCCGCCGCGGCCGCGCAGCCCCGATTTCTTCACCTCGTCGGTGACTTCGTCGGGCTGCATTTCGGTCACGGCTTTGCGGAAAGCCTCAAACCCACCGTGGGCTTGGTAGACCGCCAAGTCTTTGATATTCGGGATGTCGCGGTGTCGCAACAGGATGTGTTCGGACATGGGGTGCCTCAGGGGCGAGGGAATGGCGAATTGCGAATTACGAATTGCGAATGAGGAGTGGCGAATAAGGAATTGCGATTTAGGATTGGCGATTTAGGATTGGCGATTTAGGAAGATTTCTTGCGCCATTGTTCAATCAGTTCCAGAGTGGCTTTGATGTCCATGTCTTGGTGGTAGGTCAGGCCGTCGGGGGTTTGCACTTGGAAGACCGGGGCATGGTTGCAGGCGGCGAGGCATTTGACTTCCTCAACGGTAACTAAGCCGTCGGGGGTGGTTTCGCCGATTTTGATGCCTAAGTTGTCGCACAGTTCTTCCACGAATTTGTCCGCGCCGCGCAGGGCGCAGGCCACATCGGTGCAAACTTGAATGCGGTATTTGCCCGCGGGTTTGTCGTGATACAGGCTGTAAAAGCCGACCACCGCGGCCACATCGCTGACGCTGATACCCACGATTTGCGCCACGTCTTCCATCGCGGCTTTGGTGATGTAGCCGCCGCCGTCGCGCTGGGCAAGGTAGAGCAAAGGCATGACCGCCGAGCGCTTGTGCTCCGGTGGGTATTTCGCCAAAATGGCTTTCACTTCATCGGGATACTTCTCGGCAAGGCTGCTCACCGGTCAACATCTCCCAGAACGATGTCCACGCTGCCCACAATGGCGACCAAATCGGCGACCATCGCGCCCTTCGCCATCACGGGGAGCGCCTGCAAGTTGGCAAAGGAAGGCGTGCGCACATGCACGCGGTAGGGGCGGGGGGTGCCGTCGCTTTCAATGAAGACGGCCAACGTGCCCCGCGGCGACTCCACCGCCGCGTAAGCCGACCCTTTCGGCGGCGAAAACCCTTCCGTCCAAAACTTGAAGTGATGGATCAGCGACTCCATGCTCACGCCGATTTCCTCGCGCGGGGGCGGCATGTAGCGGCGGTCGTCGCTGCGCACCGGCCCGGCGGGCAGGTTGTCCAGCGCCTGTGCAATAATCCGCAGCGACTGGCGCATTTCGGCCACCCGTACCAGGTAGCGGGCGTAGACGTCGCCGCTTTCCTGCGTGGGGATTTCAAAATCGTACTGCTCGTAGCCGCAGTAAGGCCGGGCTTTGCGCGTGTCGTAGGCCACGCCGGAGGCGCGGAGCATCGGGCCGGTCACGCCCCAGCGCATCGCGTCTTCTTTGGAAAGCACGCCGATATGGCGGGTGCGGTCTCGGTAAATCGGGTTTTTGGTCACCAAGGCTTCGTATTGCTTCAGCCGCCGCGGGAAGAGTTTGATGAATTCGTGCACGGCCTCCTCAAAGCCTGCGGGCACATCGCGCCACAATCCGCCCGGGCGGATGTAGGTGGTCATCATCCGCGCGCCGGAGACCATTTCAAAAATATCCAAAATGAATTCGCGCTCGCGGAAGGTGTAGAGGAAAAGGGAAGTCGCGCCGAGGTCAAGCAAGTGGGTGCCCAGCCAGACCAGGTGCGAAGAAATGCGCTGCAATTCGGCGAGGATGACGCGGATAGCCTGTGCCCGCGGCGGCACTTGCAGGTCGGTGAGGGCTTCTACCGCGAGGCAATAGGCGAGGTTGTTGCCGATGGGGTTGAGGTAGTCCATGCGGTCGGTCATCACCTCGGCCTGCCAGTAGCGCTTGGCTTCCATGTTCTTTTCAATGCCGGTGTGCAAGAAGCCGATATCGGGCACCACATTGACCACCCGCTCGCCGTCCAATTCCACCAGCAAGCGCAGCACGCCGTGGGTGGACGGGTGCTGAGGCCCCATGTTGAGGAGCACCGTTTCCCCCTTCAGCGCCCGCTCAGAGACCAGATGTTGCAATTCCTCGGCAGAGACTTCAATGGGTTCAAGCATGGAATCCTCGGGGGTTGTTACTTCGTCAAGTCGTTAGGTCGTCAAGTCGTTAGGTCGTTGGGTCGTCCCTAACAGCCTATCTTCCTATCCTGCCTATCATCCTAACCTTGCCTATCCATCAATCGCAAATCGCAAATCCTAAATCGCAACTCGCCACTCGCAATTCGCTATTCCTCATTACCTGCGCCCGCGCACCTTCTTCCCCTGAATTTCATCAAAATTGAAGGTAAACTGCACCTCTTCGTAGCCCAAGGGGTAATCTTTGCGCAGGGGGTGGCCTTCCCAATCGTAAGGCATGAGGATGCGGCGCAGGTCGGGGTGCCCGGTGAAGGGAATGCCGAACATATCGTAGACCTCGCGCTCATACCAATTTGCGCCGGGGAAGATGCCGGTGATGCTCGGCACGGCCTCGCCTTCGGCGACTGCAACGCGCACCGCGAGCAAGTCGGCGTTTTCGTAGGAAAAGAAGTGGTAAACCAGATCAAAGCGCGGCTCACGGCGCTGCCAGTAGTCCACCGCGGTGACGTCTTCGGCCACCTGAAAGCCGAATTCATCGCGCAGCGCGGTCACGGCCTCCAGCAGGTGCTCTAACGGCAAGCGGAGCACGGTCTGGTTGTTGTCTTGAGTTGCCTCGCCGCCGAACCGCTCGGCCAAGGCCGCTGCAATGGCGGAAATGCGCTCGTCGCTCATGCCGCCTCCTCCTCCACCATCGCCCAGTCGGTCAGTTTTTCGCCCCGCACCTTTTCGTAGAGGGTGAGCACGCCGTGAATCAGGGCTTCGGGGCGCGGCGGGCAACCGGAAACATACACATCCACCGGGATGATTTCGTCCACACCCTGCAAGATGGCATAGTTGTTGAACACGCCGCCGCAGGAAGCGCAATCGCCCATGGCGATTACCCATTTGGGTTCGGGCATCTGGTCGTAAAGGCGGCGCACCACGGGCGCCATCTTGCGGCTCACGCGTCCGGCCACAATCATCAGGTCGGACTGGCGGGGGCTGGCGCGCATGAGTTCCATCCCGAAGCGGCTCATGTCGTAATGCGAAGCCTGCGCGGCCATCATTTCAATCGCGCAACAAGCGAGGCCAAACAGCGCCGGCCACATGGAACGCGTCCGCCCCCAATTGACCGCCTGCTCAAGCGTGGTGGTGACAATGCCCAGGTCGCCCAGTTTGTGCTCTAATCCCATTCAAGGGCTCCTTTCTTCCACGCGTAGATGTAGCCCACCAGCACGATGACGATGAAAACCGCCATTTCAATCAGCCCAAACAGCCCCAAGCGGCGGAAGACCACAGCCCAGGGCAGGAAGAAGACCACTTCAATATCAAAAAGGATGAACAGCATAGCAATGCGGTAAAAGCGAATGGGCTGGCGGCGTGTACCTTCCCCCACAGGCGGCATACCCGATTCGTAAGGCGCATACTTTATCCGGCTGGGGCGCTTGGGGCCAAAACTATCGCCGATCACCACCACCAGCACGGCTAAGATCGTGGCAAAAAGCAGGAGCAGGGCTATGGGCATGTAGGCAAGCATCATGATGGCGCCTCGGCAACAAAAGAAAAGCGCGACTGCATCGCTTTAGACTGGCGAAAGTATAGCACAGCGCGCCAACCTGCGTCAAATTTCACAAGGTCTATAAGTGTGATTAGTGACACTTCTCATGTGGGAAAAGAGCACCCTATTCCGCCGCTCGCCTCCCTGTGGTGCGCTCTAAATAACCCACAGCGTGCCCTTCACTTCCATCTAAAACAAGGTTGAGGTGATGCTCGGCGCGGTAATCCGCAACATGGATAACTCTAATTGCCGCGCGCACCGGCTCCCATTCCGGCTGAGGCAAAAATTCGGCCAAATGGTCGGGGGTATCGTAGAAAAACCCACGACGGAAAACAGTGCGCTCATCGTCAAGGTCAACCGCCAAGGGATAAATTTGGGCTTCCATCAAGTCTTGGAAGAAATGCGTACCAAGCGAAGGCTCAGGGCGAGGCCCAACATTTGCGCCGGAAAGTTCCACCAGCGCACGCGCGTTGTAAATATCCGCATAGCCAACCTGCACCCCAAGGTCGGGATTGGAAGAACCCCATCTGCCGGGGCCAACACAGATGAAATCTTCATCCGCGAGCAATTGATTCAACTTGCTGATGAGTTGCACAAGCAAAGTGCGGTGGTGGGCTTGTTCAAGGGCATAGTAGCCCTCAGGCGGCACAAACAACACATAGCGAATGCCGCGGACTTCGCCGTGAGGCATCACGTTGTACGATTCCAACACAACGTCTTCTGGTTTGAGGTTTGAAGGCAAATGCACCTTTTGAGAGACAAACTGGCTCTGCGGCCTGCATTGGAGGATGGCTATTTTGACTTCGGGGTCGCTCGCCCGCGGGTTGGGCGCATGGGCGGCGAACTCCAAATCCACCGGCGAGCCGTAGTTTTGCTCCAGTATTTGCAAAATCTCTCGCATGTGGGACGCAAACGGCGTCCGCCTGAGCCATTCGTCAAAGGTGATGACCACATCGTCCAAGTCGGATTTGCGGATACGGTAAGTGTGCAAGGGGGCAAGGTAGCCGTCGCGGTCAAGCGAGGCAATCAGCGGAAGGGGCGGATACGGCGCCCGAAGCACTTCTTGAATGGGCATTGTGCGGAAGGCATTGCTTTGCAGGTCAATCAAGTCAATGTAGTGCTGGGAATAGTAGCGGCGGGAGCGCGCCGAGATGCTGGGCTGAAGGTCAGGACGGCCGAGGGCAACCAAACGGGGGTAATCATCACCCACGCGGTCAACAGCGCGCGTGCCGAGCCCCCAAACCAAGCGCACAAAGCCATCTTCGGGGCGAATTTGCGCCGACCACGGGAAAAGGTTGCGGCTGAACGCAACCCCCGCCGCCTGCGGGAAATAGAAATGCCGGTATTTCTCCCCTTCCACAAGTTGAATGAGCACAGCAATGCGCTCATCATAATCCTGCAGCCCCTTAGCACGCCGATAAAGGAGCGGGTCGGGGGCAAGCGCGCTGGCGTAAATGCTGGCAACGGCTTTGATGAAAGCCCTGAGGTTCTCGTCAAGCGAGCCTTGGTTCGGGAGAAAATGGCTTTCATACTTGCCAGCGAAGGAAGTGCCGAAGTTATCCTCCAGCAAACTGGAAGAGCGTACAATCATCGGGCGATTGCCAACCTCTTCAAGCAAATGGCGAAATCGCTCGCGGTATTCGGAAGGGAAATCGCCGGCAAGGTAATCGCGGCGCACTTGGGGGTATTCGGCAGCAATTTGCTCCTCGGGCTTGTACTTCTGCACTGTCCACTTTATCAACTTGTTGTAAGCGATAAAGGTGTACATTACATCGGCGCTTAGGAAATACGATTCGGGTATGTAAATGCGCTCGCGCAGTTCCTCAGGGGCTACACGAAGCAAAATGCGGTGGGCAAGCAGCATACCCGCAGCCTTTCCGCCAATTTTGCCGGGGCCAATTTTGCGCTGCCGAATGTAACTCAGGTCTTTCATAGTGAGCCAGCGCTTGGCAAGCCCCACGTAGCCCAGTTGGTCGCTGATGAAATCGCGGATGAGCGTAACTTTGATCGCTTCAAGGCGGGCTTCGTTGCGGGCACGGTCGCCGGGCGGCATTGCCTCAATGCGAAAACCCTCTTCAAACAATTGACTGCGCGGGGCAAGTTCAAGGTTAAACTCTTCTTCGCTTTCGCCTCCCTCCCTAAAGCGTGAGGATTTTACAGAGCGCAGAATTTTCTCAAATTCCCCCAACGACAGGTTGTAAGCAAAGTAAAAATCGGTGAGGTAGTCGCGCGCCCACGCCAAGCGCTCTTCCCACACCTCGGCGGGCTCTTCTCGGAGCGGGTCTTTGATGCCTTCGCGCTTTTGGGATTCAATGGCGAGTTCGGTCGCCTTTTCCTCAAATTCCTCCTCGGAAACGACGCCGCGCTCAAACAAACGCTTGCGCATACGAGCGCGCACGCGCTTGCTCATAATCGGGTACTGCAACAAAATCCGCCGTATGTGCCACAGCGGGTCGGTGGAAGAAAACGGCATGGTCATGGAA
>JALUBW010000247.1 GCA_027044735.1 Anaerolineales bacterium | reverse complement strand
CTCTCCATTCGCCAATGACCTGCACCTGTACTTCGCCTTTGTACCACAGGTTGCGGTATACCACCCGTTGCCCTCGGGCAATGCTCAGTTTGACCTCGTTCCCTTCGTCATCAAAGAACTTGGGCGGTCGGGAGCCCAATCGCAGACGGATAACGAAATGGACGCCCGATGCCGTCAAAAATTGGAGCAGGCCCGAATAACTGAATTCCCGATCTAAAACCACCGGACGCTCACCCAACAGGTCTTTCAGACTCTCAAAAGCCCGCTGATGCACCAAATTGCGGGAAGTGTCTTTTTGGGCAATGGTGGCGGAGGAAAAGGTGAGCAAACCGCAGGGTATGGCCCGCCCCCGATAAGGAGTGGCGAATGTCATTACCCAAAACCCTTTGGTGTGGCCGTCTTTCAAGGTGCCGACATAGTTGGTTTTATAGGCTTGCGGGCGAGGGATTTCGGTCACATCGGCCAACACAAAGGGAGCATCATCAGGTAAAAGACGCCACAAGGCAGTTCGTGGGTCGTAGCGTTGCAAAAAGCGTTGCAAGCGTTTATAGGCGGCATCCATAGAGCCGTGCATTTTGGCAGCGATCTCAGTCAGGCGTGCTGAGCGAGCGTGCAAGATAGCGGCGAGAATCTCAGCGGCGTGTTGTGCCTCATGAGTGTTATCAAACAGGTAATGGGCGAAACGTTCCAAGGAAATTCGTTTATACTTGTACATAGGGAACCTCCTTGTGTGTGGTGTTTTTTCTATAAAACAATTTACAGGAGGTTCCCTTTTTTGTCCTAACTCATGTCCGGATCTCAGAGAAATAGGTATTGACAGGCGCCGCAGAACGCAGTACAATGAGCGCAAGATTAATGCACTATTAAGGTAATCTTTCGACACCCTGGGAAGGAGGTGAAATGAGGATTGGCAAAACGAAGATTGCATACATTATTGGAGCCTTAGTGGTCTTGGCGGTGGTCGTTTCCTTAGTGTGGGGAGGGGTAGAAACGACCATTGAAGCCACGTCACGGCCAGAATTTTGCGGCTCCTGCCACGTGATGGAGCCCATGGTGGCGGCCTATCACGCGTCGGTGCACGGCGGCAACAACCCCTACGGCGTGGCTGCCCGCTGCACCGATTGCCATACATCCCATACCAATGCCTTCTCGTACCTTACCTCCAAAACCCGCTCCGGGCTTACCGATATCGGGGTGACCTGGACGAGCAACGAGTTCGCCTTAGATTGGCAAGCCAACCGAGCGCGGCGGGCGGAATACGTGTACGATTCGGGATGCCTGCAGTGCCATGCCAACCTCAAAGCCATCCCAGCCGGTCACGATGCGCACGCCAAGTACTTGGCGGGCACGATCAGCGCCAAGTGCGTGGACTGCCATCAAGGGGTAGGGCACGAGGGGCTCAACAAATACCTTTTAGAAGCCAAGTACAAATACGGTCACTAAGCCCGTAACACCAAGCAGAGGAGGTTATATGCACTACAGAAAGCGATTGCTCATTGTTACCCTGTTGATTGCTGGCCTGTTTGTTGTCGGTGCGGGGGTGTTGACCGCGTGTGGGGGCGGTGTGCCTAAAGCCGCGCCGCAGCCCACCATCAGCGTGGCCCCCCACGCCCAAGGGGTGACCGAAGAGGCCAAGGCCTGTATCGAATGTCACGCCAAAGAGACCCCAGGCATCGTGAACGATTGGGATCACAGCGCCCACGCTCAGAAAGGCGTGACCTGCCTGGACTGCCATCAGACCACGGCTGATTCCCCCATGGTGCTCAAAGACATCAAGGGGCACGAAAACGTCAAACAGCCGCTTTCTATGCTCGTGCCGCCTTCCACCTGCGCCAAATGTCATCCCAACGAGGTGAAAGAATTCGACGCCAGCGGCCACCATCGTGCCGCCCTCCAGGTGGAAGCCAAAGACGCCATGCAGACCCTCATCCACCACCACGAAGGCCGTGACTTTGAAGGCTTAGATGATGCCACCGAGCAGACCGGCTGTATGCAGTGCCACGGCAAGCGCATCAAAGTAGATGAGCACGGCATCCCCACAGCCGATACTTACCCCGCCTCGGGTATTGGCAACATCTACCCCAACGGTGAAGTCGGCAACTGCACCGTGTGTCACACCCGACACAAGTTCAGCATCGCCGAGGCCCGCCACCCCGAAGCCTGTGCTTCGTGCCACTTAGGGCCTGACCATCCAGACATTGAAATTTACGAAAACACCAAACATGGTCAGATTTACGCCACCGAGGGCGAAACCTGGAAATGGGACAGCCCGCCCGGCGATTGGGAACCCGGCGATTACCGCGCTCCTACCTGCGCTACCTGCCACATGAGCGGCATTGGCGATCTCAAGCCGACCCACAACGTTTCTCAGCGCCTCTACTGGAACGCGTGGGCCAAAATCTCCAAGCCGCGCAACTCCGACGACCCCATGTCCATGCTCACCGGCCACGCAGAAAAGGGCCGCGCGGAGATGAAGCAGGCCTGCTTGCAGTGCCATACCAGCAAGATGGTGGACGATTACTTCGCCAGTGCCGACGCGGCGGTGGAACTCTACAACAAAGCCTACTACACCCCAGCCAAGCAAATGCTGGACGAACTCAAAGCCAAGGGCTTGCTCAAGAAGAACCCGTGGGCTGACCGCTTCCAGATCCTCTACTACCACCTGTGGCATCACCAGGGCCGCCGCGCCCGCCAGGGTGCGCTCATGGGTGCTCCCGACTGGGCGCACTGGCACGGCTTCTTCATCTTGCAGCAAAACCTGTACGAAATGCAAGATATCTACAACTACCGCATGGAAACCGGCGAAATCGAAAAGCCGTAAACCACGGTTGCCCCAAAAAGCCCCCGCCACCCGCGGGGGCTTTTGTTTTTCGAGGGTGACTATTCGGCCCAAGGGAATAGACCACGGATAACACGGAGCGTCACGGATGCACACGGATTTTTGGGGGCGTCAAGTAACGCAAAGAGCGCAAAGGGACACAAAGACGCAAAGGTAGAGGTTTTTCCGCCTCATGTGCGCAATCTGCTTACCCTGCGGCCAGCAAGGCTTGCACCCGGGCTTCGTCGTAGGCCACGAACGCGCCGCTCCAGGACGGGGGCGCGGCGCGGGCTACCGCGACGAGCGGCCTGGCCACCGCCGCAGGTGGCTGTAGCCGTCCTTCCTGCCAGTAGGCCAGAAAGCGGACGTGCAACGCAGGGGGCATCACCCCGGCCCCTTGGCTGCGGATCAGCGCCTGCATGTCCGTATCCACCACCCCCGGCCGGAAAGCGACCACCGTGACCAGCGGCTCTTCCGCGGCTACCACTCCGGCTAAGTGGTTGAGCGCGGCTTTGGCCGTGCCATACGCCCCCCACGTGGGGTAAGGGTGAACCGCCGCGCCGCTGGAGACCAGCACCGCGCGCCCCCGTTGCTCTCGCAGCGCGGGCAGCGCGGCTTGTAACAGGCGCACCGCGGCAAAGAAATTTACCGCCCAATTGTGCTGCCACGCGCCCAGATCCGCCTCGGCCACGGGCGCCAAAGGCGGCAGTACCCCCGCGTTGTGCACTAACGCGTCCACACGGCCAAAATGCTCCTGTGCCGCGCGGATGAGCGCGGGCGCGGTGTCCGCGGCGGCGATGTCGCCGACCACCAACCGCGTTTGCGCGCCCTGTGCCCGGCACGCGGCGGCCACATCCTCTAACCGCGCCTCATCCCGGGCGTTGAGCACCAAGTCGAAGCCTTGCCGTGCGGCCTCTACCGCGACGGCAGCCCCCAGCCCGCGCGAAGCACCGGTCAATGCCAACACCCGACGCATAGTCAATACCTCCTTTGTCACTGTTCAGCCTTGCAAGAAGAAACCACAGATTGCGCAGATTACGCAGAAAGACATCCACAGATTAGCACAGATTGAGCGAAAAACACAAAAAAGCCAACGCTCACCTTCGCTTCTTGGCGGTCTTGGCGTCATCTTGGCGACCTTGGCGACCTGAAAATCCGTGGCTATCCGTGGTCTATTTCCTTGTGGCTGAAGAGTTACCAAAATTTGTGAGCACCTGCTTCAACGCATCTTTAGTGCTCCCCTGGGTTTTTCTGCGCACCTGCGTTCGTCGCGGCAGTGGTAAAATTGGCTCCCGAACCGCGAGGTGTGCTCCGGTAGGTGGTCTATGTATTCAGACATCCGTTCTCGTCGTAGTTCCCTTTCCACGCTCCGCTTGTTTTCCACCTTTGCCCTTTTGGGCGCGGTGGCTTTGCTGGCCTTCCAACTGGTGCGTTACAGCCGCTTTCGCGCCCTGCTGCCGCCGGGCACCACCATCGGCGGCGTGCCCGTGGGTGGCTTGACCCGCCAGCAGGCCGCGGAACGGCTCACCGAGGTCTTCAATCAGCCGGTGGAATTGCGGTACAACGACGCGCTCATCCATCTGCAACCACAAACCATTGGCTTCAAACTGGATATCGACACCATGCTGGCCGCGGTGGAGCAAAAGCGGCAGCAAACTTCTTTCTGGCAGGGCTTTTGGGATTTCCTCTGGGGGCGGATGCCCCCCACGATCCACGTGCCGCTGGTGGCCGACTATTCCGAAAGCCGCCTGCGCGCTTATCTGCAGCAAGAAGTGGCGGCCCGCTACGACCGCCCCGCGCTGCCGCCTCAGCCGGTGGTGGGAACAGTCAAATTTCGCCCCGGCCAGCGGGGTGTAGCCCTGGATGTCGACCAGGCCCTCTCCCTGGTCGGCCGTGCTCTTTTCTCGCCGACCCATCGGGTGGTCGAACTGCCCTTGCGGCAGACGGCCTCTCCTCAGCCAGCCCTTTACAACCTCAAGGTGCTTTTGCAGCAGACCCTCAAGGTCGAGGGCTTCGATGGCGTCGCTGGCGTTTATCTGATGGACTTGCAAACCGGGCAGGAATTTTACTTCGTGGTCAACAACGGTCGCGAGGTGCCCGTCCCGCCCGACGTGGCCTTCACCGCGGCCAGTACGATCAAAATTCCCATCATGGTCTCGGTGTTCCGCCGCCTCGACGGCAACCACATTCGCCCGGAAATCGATCGCTGGCTGAAAGAGATGATCGACCAATCGGGCAACGGCCCTTCCGACTGGTTGATGGAAAATGTGGTCAACAGAGAGCGAGGCCCTTTGGTGGTCACCAAAGACATGCGCACCTTAGGCCTGCAAAACACTTTCCTGGCCGGTTATTTTTACCCTGGTGCGCCCCTGCTGGCCGTTTTCCGCACCCCGGCGAACCAGCGCCCCGACGTGACCACCAACCCCGACCCCTACAACCAGACCACCCCGGCAGAAATGGGCACCCTGCTGGCAGAAATCTACAAGTGTGGTGAAATGGGCGGCGGTGCGCTGCGGGCGGCCTTCCCCGGTGAAATCACGCAGCAAGAGTGCCGCCAGATGCTCGACCTGCTCTCGCGCAACGCCATCGGCGTCCTCATCCAGGCCGGGGTGCCCGAAGGCACTCGCGTGGCGCACAAACATGGCTGGATTACCGGCCCCGACGGCGCCATCCACAATATCATGGACGCGGGCATCGTTTACACGCCCGGGGGCAACTATGTCCTTTCCGTGTACCTCTACCGCCCCCGTGAATTGCTGTGGGATTACGGCTCGAACCTGCTGGCCGATTTGAGCGAGGCAGCCTACAACTTCTTCAACCCGCCAACCAAGTAGCCGCGTTGCGGCGGGCGTCTTGGGGGCAAACACGGCGGTAATCGTCCCACGTCTCTAAAGTAATAGCGGCTCGCGGGTCGGGCCAGGGCAGCCAAAGGGGGGGGAAATGGGGGAACAGCGCCCGCGCGCCCTGGTCGCCTTGCAGGCTTGCCAAGTGGGGAAACACCCGAGCGCTGAGGAGCACAGGGGTGCCCGGCGCGCCCGCGATGCGCGGGGCCACGATGGCCGCCTGGCTGTCGCGCCAGGCCGCGCAAAGCCCTTGCACCAGCGCCGCGGGCACAAAGGGCTGGTCGGTGAGGAAAAATAGCGCTGCCTGGGCCCTCGCGGCGCGCAGCATCTGCCCGGCCACCCGCACCGACGCGCTTTGGCCTTGCGACCACCAGGGGTTGACCACCACCCGCACCGGCAAGTCGGCCAGCGCGGCGCGCACCGCGCGTTGCCATGCGCCCACCACCACCCACACTTCGGCCAGGCCCGAGGCACCGGCCTGGCGGGCAACACGATGCACCAGCGCCTCGCCGTGGCAGGGCAACAGCGCCTTCGGCCGCCCCATGCGGCGGCTGCGTCCGGCGGCCAAGACCACACCTACGACACCAGCGCCGGGGTTCGGTTTCTCAGAGGGCATCGGCCACCCTTCTACAGGCCGTTACCGCACCAGACGCCACGCGGTGGGCAGCAACAGCCCGGCCAGCGTGGCTTTGAGCGCATCGCCCAACAAGAAGGGGAAGAGCCCCAAAGCCGGTGCCTGCGCCCAGCCTACATACCATCCCAGCCAGAACAGCCCCAGCGCGTAGAGCACCGTTTCGCCGGCCACGAAGCCCAGCCACGCGGTCGCCAGCCGCCGGCCGCTGCGCTGCGCCCAGGCGCCCACTACCCACGCCGCGGCCACAAAGCCGACCAGATAGCCGCCCGTGGGCCCCAGCAAATACCCTAAGCCGCTGCCGCCCCCGGCAAACACCGGCAGCCCCAACAGCCCTTCGGCTAAGTAGGCCAGCACCGCGGCCGTGCCGCGGCGCGGCCCCAACGCTGCCGCAACCAGCAGCACGCCCAACGTCTGCCCGGTGATCGGCACGGGCGTGAACGGCAGAACCACCCGCAGTTGCGCCAGCGCCGCCAGCAGCGCGCTGGCCAAGAGCACCGCGGCCCAGTTACCGGCGCGGCTCAAAGGGGGAACGAGCGTAGTGCGTTGTGCAGAAGTCCATGTGGTGGTCATTGGCATACCTCTTTGTAGGGGTTGAGTACCTTGTTCGCTCTCCGTAGGGTAACTGTTCCGCCTTGGCAAGGAGAAACCGCAGATTACGCAGATTCCACCGATGAGCACAGATTGCGCTGAGGAGCACTCCGCTCCCTTCGGTGGCTGAGCGGCCTTGGCGTCTCGAAAATCCGCGGGAATCCGTTGCCATCCGCGTTCATCCGCGGCCTTGGCGTCTCGAAAATCCGCGGGAATCCGTTGCCATCCGTGTTCATCCGCGGCCTTGGCGTCTCGAAAATCCGCGGGAATCCGTTGCCATCCGCGTTCATCCGCGGCCTTGGCGTCTCGAAAATCCG
>JALUBW010000246.1 GCA_027044735.1 Anaerolineales bacterium | reverse complement strand
GGGGCGTTGGCTTTGGATTTGCGGGCTTCGGCTTCCATTTCCAGCAAAACCCGCACCACCTCTTCCAGCGCTACCCGCTGCTTGCGGTAGAAACTCGCTTCTGAGAGTGCAAGCCGTTTTGCCACTTCAACGACTTTGTGCCCCTGAAGGAATTTCATTTCAAGGATATTGTACAACAACCATTCGGTTGTGTAGCCGCGCTCGCCGCGCGGCCGCAGGCGCTCCACCGCGGCGCGCAAAACCGTGCGCACGGCTTGGGGCAGGTCTTCTTCGTTTTCGCGCATCGTTTCTTGCACAACTTGCAGGTTGGCAAGCGGCGTGGATGAAAGTTTGGGCCCGCCCCAGTAGTGCGAAAGGGCGTCTTTCACCCAGCGCACCATTTCGCCCGCGGGCGGAAGTTGGTCTTCGGGGGCGAGCACGCTTTTTTGGTCGTAGCGGGCTACGGCGCGCAGGCGGGGAATTAGGTCGCCGGGGAGCGGGAAGGCTTGGAGCGCTTTGGCAACGCGCTCGCCGGTGTAAAAGTATTCCAGCGCGAGGGCGGCGCGCTCGGCCAAGGTTTGGATGGTCGGGTCGTCGGCGGGTGGCGGCTCGGTGCAGGGGAAACCCATCACGCCCAACATTGGCTGCCCTTCCCCGCGGTGAAGGGGGAGCAGGCAGAAGCCATCCCATTTCCAAATTTTGCCGTGCGCGCTCTCTTGCGAAAGGTGGATTTGCGGTTCGCCGCTCGGCAGTTCGGCTTTGGTGCCCACCGATACCCACATGCTGAGTTTGCCTTCCTCAACGCCCAAAATGAAGGCGGAGTGCACTTGCAGGTGGTCGCACAGCGCCGCGAGCACGGCTTCAAGCAGTTGGGCGAGGTCTTGGCGGGTGAAAAGGCGCTCTTCCAAGTCGGAAAGCAGGCGGAGGGTTTGGTTGTCGCCCGCCACAAGAGGCTCCCAGAGCGGGGCGGTTGCGCCGATTAGGTGTTCAAGCAGCAGGAAGGTTACGACCATTGTGAGCGGTGCAAAGACGGTGTAGGGGTGCCCAAAGTGCTCGCCAAAGCGCCGCACGGCGGTTGTGAGCGCCAATACCGCCGAGACGGTTACTGGACCGCGCAACAGCCAGCGCGCCAAGCGGAGTTTGACCACGCGGTCAGGCCAAGGCACTCCGAAGAATGCCACTGCATACGCCATCACCACTAACAAAATTGTGGTGAAAATGTTGGCGGTGATTGAAGCCAGCAGGAACAGGGTGGGGGCGCGTGAGCCGAGTTCGCCGAGGAAGACGGAGTAGGGGAACGCGCCGAATGTGGGGGCTAACGCTCCGAGTAGCAGGTAGAGCATCCTTTGACGGCTGGTGCTCACTACCGTGCGGCGGTATGCCCGCAGGAAGTTCACCCATGCCCAACCCATGCCGATTACGTAGAATGCCACAAAGCCCCACGAAAGCGGCGTGGGCGAGTAGTAGTTCAGTGCGCCGAAGTGCAGTTTGCCGAGCAGTTTGCCGCGCAGCAGGGCGAACAGGAAGGCCAACGAGATGGCATACACCGCCCGCACCAGCCAAATGCGCCGCCCGCGCGACGGCCTGCCGGTGGTTGCCAGCAGGGCGTCGGAAAGGTGCAGGTAAACGGCGGGGAGCAGGATCACGCCGACCCACTGCACTTTGAACCACGCGGCGGCAAGTTGCGGCTCGCGCGCGGCGCTCCCCAGCGATTCTCCCCCAAAGGCAAGGGCGAGCGCCAACATCACCGCCGAGAAGGTGAAGGCGACGCGGTTGCGCAGGTTGAAGGCGAGCGCATACAGCCACAGCGAGAGGGCGGTTATGCCTATTCCCGCCGCGAGCACCTGATTTAGCGCCCTGAGAAACGCTTGGGTCATGTTGCGTTCACTGCCTTATGGGTTTTGCGGTGATGGACCAGGTCTCGCCATACCAGTTTTTTGCTTGTTTCACA
>JALUBW010000245.1 GCA_027044735.1 Anaerolineales bacterium | reverse complement strand
CAAAACTCAAATCCATTGCGGGAGATACCTCTACCGATACGGATAGCGTCAATAGACTCGTCCAAAACGTCCAAAACATCTCAGACCACAATTGGCATCTACTTGGAGCAAGCAAAGCTACGGACGCGCAAGAGCTTATCGATGCGGGAGCAAGTTGGGTATGGGTATATAGAGGCAACAAGTGGTACTACAAAAGCAGTGCGCCCGTTAACGTAGAAAACGACAAGGTAGGAAAACTCAATACCATCAATGCCGATGAAGGGGTGTGGGTGGTGAAGTGAGGGGATTTATCCCCGTTTCCCTGTTAAAGGTGAAAAGATAGAAAAAATTTGCTACCGCAAAAGTAATCCAAAAGGGGAAAAGATGAGCAAACAATTGAAAGAACTCCGAGAGAATACCTACAACATAGACAAAGCAATCGAGCTTTTTATAGAGCAAAACAATAGAATGACGCACTCGCTCAAAACAGATTTTGAGTTTTTAAAGTGGCTTGATGAAGGCAGGCTAATAGTTTTAGGAGGCGGGAGCGGATTGGGTAAAACCGCTTTTGTATTGCAAATGCTATATGAGTTAGTAAGAGATAATCAGAATAGGGATGATGGCGTTATCGGCATTTATGCAAGTGCTGAGATGACTATTGAAGAACTCACTATGAGGCTTATAGTCAATCAGTCAGTTATCGATGGCGTAGATATGAGCAATGTGCGTAAAGCTTTTAATACACGCTTGACCGATGAAAAGAGCATAAAAGAAAATGTAGCAAAAGCAAAAACGCTTTTGAGCGATATTCCTTTTTATTTTCTCAATGCAAGCAGATTTAATCTAAAAAACATAATCGAAATGATTAAAGCCACACGAGAAAAGAACCCAAACAAGCGTATATTCGTAGTAATCGACTATTTACAGCTCCTAATGCTTGATACGGATAGCTTGCAAGAAATTAATAGAGTGATAAAAGAGCTAAAAGATTGTTTAGTGGAAAATAGGGCGAACGCTATCGTAATATCGGCTCTAAATAGGGACGCTATTAAGAATAATTTTGTAGATATGAGCGCATTCAAAGATAGCAGTATGATTGAATACACAAGCGATATAGCAGTGCTTTTTGCATTCAAAAACGACAAAGGCAAATACACGCTAAAAGCCGATGAAAAATTACGGGAACTAAACGAGATAGAGTTTTATGCACATTGCGTAAAAAACAGAGTGGGCAAGATGTTTAGCGATAGATTAGTGTTTAACAAGTTAAAACAAAGATTTGAGGTTAATCCTTGCGAGATTGTTATTGAAGCTAACACTACAAAGAAAAAATATAATGACGACGACTTATCAAATTTAACGGCGTATGATGTAATCTAAAAGGATGGAAAATGAACAACATAACAAGATTTTCAGCAGCTCCGACCAATGTGGCAGAAATAAAGTCTAATATATTCAGTTTTCATACCAAACAAAAAGTTGAGTTTAAAAAGAATGAAGCTTTTATATACGAAGACGATTATTTCAAAGTAGAACTACTTGGGTATAAACTAAATCAAATTCACCGAGATATTTTAGACATAATACTTTATTTTGGCGGAAAAGAATTCGATGGAAAATTGAAGGATAATAGGTTTGTAAGAACAATTAGCCTTTATGAAATTAAAAAACATTTGGGATATACAAGCAGTAATAACATAAGATGGATTGAGAGAAAAATTGATGAAATACAACAAACACTCATAGAAGTTACGGATAAAAAATCTGAAGGTTTAGATAAATGGAAGTTTTCGGCAATAGAAACAGCTAAACATTCGGAAAAACTAAATACCTACGCAGTAATTATACACCCGCTCTACTACGAATTTTTTCAATCAAACATATCCCTTGACTATTCATATTACTTGAAAGATATATTAAATCTAAAAAATGGCGTAACAAAAGCGGCAATACGATATTTACTAACTCATA
>JALUBW010000244.1 GCA_027044735.1 Anaerolineales bacterium | reverse complement strand
ATGCTGGAAGCGGAACTTTTTGGCTATGAGGCGGGAGCGTTCACCGGTGCCACAAAGCGCAAGCCGGGCTTGATGGAAGTTGCAGATAGCGGCATACTGTTCTTGGACGAAATTTCTTCGTTGCCCCTAGACATGCAAGCAAAATTGTTGCGTGCACTGGAGGAGCGCACCATCCGCCGTATGGGCGGCACAAAGTTGATAAGAGTAGATATACAAATTCTTGCTGCTACCAACCGCCCCCTTAAAAAGATGGTAGAGGAAGGCCGCTTTCGGGAAGATCTGTACTACCGCTTGAAAGTGATTGATCTAAACTTGCCCCCGCTGCGTGAGCGTAAAGACGATATCCCCGCGCTGGTAGGACATTTTATACGCCGCTTAAATCCCCAGATGGGGAAGCAAGTAACCGACATATCGCCTCAGGCAATGGCTGCTCTAAAAGCCTACAACTGGCCCGGCAACATCCGCGAACTGCGAAACGCAACGGAGCGCGCCATGCTCTTTTGCGATACCGATCGCATTGAACTGCATCACCTCCCCCAAGAGGTTGTAGAAGCCTATCAACGCTCACGCTGAGGCAAATTAGTCTTCCCTTTCCCCTGAGTGTTCATCTTTCCCAAAGCGCTCAAGCAAATTGCGGTAGGCCCCTTTCCACGGCTCACCTGCCTTGAAGCGCTTTGGGATTTTCACGTTCCCAACATGCATGAATATTTTGCCTGCCAAGCGGGCAATTTCATCCCAATCTTTTGCCACGACCGCTTTTTCTAAAGCCTTGCCGAGGTTTTCGGCCCAGTTCCATTCCATGCGGAAACGGTCGGCTTTGACCCAATAATCGCGCTTTTCCCATGCGCGCGTCGCTTCTTCCACGGTGGCGACCACATCCCGCAAAGCGAGGGCGATAAAAGCGGCAAGGTCTAAAGTGTGCTCATTTGGGCTGGTCTGCACCATCAAGCGGCGCAGTGCGGTGCCTATAAGGCGCAAAAGGTGTTGACGGCGTTTTCCTACGCCTTCGGTTTGAATCACACGACCCATGTAGAACTCCTAAAATCGGCTTGGCGGCCATGGGGGGGATGCCAAGAGCCTATCCGAAAATTCTTTGTGGGCGTGTCACTGCGGGGCGGCAGAGCCGCCGAAGCAGTCTCCCGCCCAGCAAAAGGGGGATTGCATCGCCCCTGTGGGGCTCGCAATGACACCGCCACGATATTTTCGGATAGATTCCAATGGCGTCACTTTCTCCCAAAATCGGCGGGGATTTCCCCCCATTCTTTGGTGTCCCATGCGAGCACCGGTGCGTGGTTGGGGTGGGAAGCGAGCCATTTTTCGGCGCGCTCCACCAGATTCGCGAGGCGCTCATCCATACGAAGGCGGCTTTTGCACTTGCCGCGTTCAACCCAGAGCCGCGCCACTTGAGAATCCGAATACACAGGCCAGTTTAGCCCGCGCTCGGCCAGCCACGCAAGGGCATGCACTATCGCCAAAAATTCGCCAATGTTGACCGTGCCGCGCGGAAAAGGCCCCTGTGCGAATAGCACTTCGTCGGTATCAAGCCTCACGCCGCGGTACTCCATCGGCCCGCTTGGGCCTGAGGCGGCGGCGTCCACCACCACGCTTGGCAAAGCGGGACGCCGGGCGGCATACCGCCATTTGCCCATAGAAGAAGGCTTGCCTGTGTATTCATCGGCGTCGCGCACGAAGGCACGGCGTGCTTCTTCCAGCGAATCAAAAGCGCGATAGCGGGCGTTTGGGAAGCCTTCAACCTGCCGCCTTGTCTCTTCCCAAGAGGGGTAAATCCCGGGCTTGCGGCCCTTCCACACCACATAAAACTTGCGTCGTTGAGCAGGCATATAAACACTCAAGCCGCGTTTGGCATTAAAAAGCGAGCGAGGGCCAACGCCGGCCCCCGCTGTGCTGTCGGGGCGGGCGGATTTGAACCGCCGACCTCACGGACCCGAACCGTGCGCTCTAGCCGGGCTGAGCCACGCCCCGAACTGCGCCAGCATTATACCGCCATCACCTAAACTTTGGCAAGTCCTAAAACGCCAAGGACACAAAGGACGCCAAGGTTAACGCAAAGACGCAAAGGAACAAAGAGCGCAAAGAGGTTAACGCCAAGGTCGCCAAGAAATGCCAAGGACGCCAAGAAAGTAACGCAAAGACGCAGAGAAATGCAGAGGCGCAAAGAAAAAATTTTCTGTGTTCTCTGTAAATTTCTGTGTAATCTGTGGTTTCTCACTCAATCGGTGTAAATCTGTGTCAATCAGTGGATATTTTCTCCGAAATCTCCGCTTTCCGCGGTTGCTGTGTTTTCACACAGAAAGGCGCTTCCGCCCGGTAGAGCGAACAAATTGTTTAGGGTTTAGAAGTGGGTGTTGGCGGTGGGAAGGGGGTTTCGGTAGGCGGCAGCGCCGTGGCAGTCAAGGTCGCCGGGTTTGGCGTGACCGTCGGCGTGGGCGTTACCAAATTCACCGGCACTATCAGCACTTCGCCAACATAAAGCGGTGAGCCCGCATCCTTCAATGTGTCGTTGGCTTTTACGATGTCTTCAACCGTTGAGTTGAATTTTGCTGCTATTGACGCCAAAGTGTCGTTCGGCATCACAAAGTATTTGATTTTGAAGCCCTTAGGCAGATGCTTGGGCAGTGGCGTTGGGGTGGGCCGTTTGGTGTGCGGCCCCGGAATTTTTATCTTCCGCCCCACATACAGCGGAGATTTGTCGTTCATGCCGTTTATCAGCATCAAAGTCACAAAATCTACTTTGAATTTGTTGGCAATAGTGTAAAGGGTGTCCCCTTCTTGCACGGTGTACTCAAAAGGCCCGGAGGGTGTTGGAACCGGCGTCTCCGTAGGGGTGGGCGTAAGAGGGGGAGTGGGGGTAGAGGTTGCCGTAGGTGTTTCCGTAGCCGTCGGCGAAGCCGTGACGGTGGGGGTGAAAGTGGCGGTGGGCTTGCTGAGCAGGGGAACTCCCTCGCCGTTGCTCATAAAAGCGATAACCAGCACCACGCCAACCACGAGGAAAACCACCGAGAGCGCACCGAGCAAAAACGGCACCCACGCCTGTTTGGCCTTTGGCGGCGGCAAGGGAGAAGGCGGTGGTGTTACATGAGGCGGTTCGTGGTGGGAAGTTTTCGGATCTTGCGAAGGAGGTTGTGCGGGCTGTTGCCCAGAATTTTGTTCGCTCATAATTCACCTCGCTTGTGAGGCATTCCTTGCAGAATGCACAGATTGCAAATTGGGGTGATTGTGCCGTTCCTGTTTCCTGAGCGGTGCTTTTTGTCCGCATAGTCTCAATCTTGGGAAACGGCTGGAAACGGCTTTCCCCAATTCTACCTCAAAAGAGAGAGTGACGCGGGGGCGCGGTGTAGGCAAAGGCGGAAGGCTGTGAGGAGATGCCGAAGTTTTTCTGTAGAACTTTGACCGCTCACGCCGCCATTGACGCAGCCGAAACGCCTCCCGATGACCTTTACCAATGGTACAATCGTATGCCATGAAGCGCTGGCATTTGGCTTTGGGTTTTGCGATAAGCGCGTTTTTCCTCTACTTTGCCCTCAAGGGGCTGGAGTGGGGGACGTTTTGGCGCGCTTTGAAGCACGCCAACTATTGGTGGCTCATCCCAGCGGTGGCGGTGTATTTTGTGGCGGTTGGGGTGCGCACGTGGCGGTGGCATTACCTTGTACGCCCTATAAAGCGCGTGCCGTTGCGGGTGATGTTCCCGATTGTGGCGATTGGCTACATGGGGAACAACATTTACCCCGCGCGCGCCGGCGAACTTCTGCGCGCCGCCATCCTCAAGCGCCGGGCTGGTGTGCCCATTTCTGCCTCGCTCAGCACAATTTTGGTGGAACGCGTGTATGACGGCGTGGTGATGCTGGCGTTTGTCTTCCTTAATTTGCCCGAAGTGTCGCGGCTGAGCGCTCGTTCGGGCTTTATGGGGAGCATTCAAAGCCTTGCAATTTGGGGCGCTGCGGCGTTTATCGGCGCTTTGGTGGTCTTCTTGCTCGCCGCCATGTTCCCGCGGCAGACTGAGCGTTTGCTCCGCTGGAGCATTCGCTTTGTGCCCGCTCGTTTCCGCGAGGCCACTCTTGGTATTGGCTTGAAATTCCTTTCGGGATTAGAGGCGCTCAGTTCCCCAACCGAAGCGGTGATGGTGTTCCTTACCTCATTGTTGATTTGGCTTTTGGAGACCGGCAAGTATTGGCTGGTGATGCACGCTTTCCCGTTCCATGTCAGTTTTTTTGCGCTGATGTTGATGAATGGCGTGGTCAACCTCGCCACTACATTGCCATCTGCGCCGGGCTATGTGGGTACATTTGATACGCCGGGGATTGCCGTGCTCACTGCGTATGGCGTTCCTAAGGGAATTGCCACCGGTTACACTATCGTTCTGCACATTGCCCTCTGGCTTCCGATTACTCTGCTGGGTGCGTACTATTTCACCCGCGAGGGGCTGAGCCTCGCCGAGTTGGAAAAAGAAGAGCGCCAATCCCAAGCGGTAGGCTGATTCAAGATGACAGAAACTGCAGATTACGCAGAAAGGCATCCACCGATTGGCACAGATTTTCGCCAATTGAAGAAAAAACACAGAAGACACAGAAATTTGCAGAGAACACGGAAAGGGAGAGGGATTTAGGGATTGAGGTACTAAGGAATTGAGGGATTGGGTGTCCGGATACCCTCTCTTAGTGCATTTTCAAACAAGACTTCAGTTATTGCGAAAGGTGCGATCTATCGCACTTGTGGCAAGATCTCACCCATCCCCCGCTGAGCCTCGCTGGCGCTCGGCTCATCTGCCCCCTTCTCTCCCTTAGTTAAGGGAGGGAAGGGGGCGGCTACGGTGACGCGATAGCGTCGCCGTAGCGGGGGTAGGGAGAGATCAAAAATTTGGGCGCTAAATTGCAAAAGGCCTAAACCAACCATCAAGGTTGATTATGCATTAGCAACCTTGAGGTTTCCCTCTGTGTCTTTGCGCCTCTGCTTTTTTCTTTGCGTTCTTTGCCTTCTCTGCGCCTCTGCGTCATCATCCACCGATTGGCACAGGTTTACACCGATTCGTTTTGGATAACCGCAGATTACGCAGATTCCGCCGAAAAAATCTGTGTAATCTGTGTAATCTGTGGTTTCTCTTTAGGAGGTTCTCTTGTTTGAACTGACT
The DNA here is from genome assembly GCA_027044735.1 of Anaerolineales bacterium. GTDB lineage: Bacteria > Chloroflexota > Anaerolineae > Anaerolineales > DRMV01 > JALUBW01. Next base: position 2,134 of record JALUBW010000244.1, on the reverse strand, counting down.
TTTTTGGGCACGTCGGCGTCTGCGCCTTCGGTTCAGCGCGGGCTTTCGGCGCATGTCGTTCAGCACGACCAATACCGCTTTTTGCTGGACTGCGGCGAGGGCACTCAGCGTCAGATTTTGCGCTCAGGGCTCGGCTTCAAACATTTGACCCGCGTTTTGATAACCCACGGGCATTTAGACCACATTTTGGGCTTGGGCGGGCTGATTTCAACGCTGGTGCGCTGGGAAAGCATTGAGGAGTTGGATATTTACGCCGGGCGCTGGGCGCTGGAGCGCATCCGCATTTTGCTTGAGGACGTGGTGTTTGGCGGTGCGCGCCCGCCCGTTCCCATCGCGTTCCATCCGGTGCGCGAGGGCGAGGTTTTGGAATTTACCGACTTCACCGTGAGCGCGTTCCCCGTTTACCACCGCGGCCCCGATTGCTATGGCTACGTTTTTGAAGAGCGAAGCCGCCGCCCGTTTTTGCCCGAAAAAGCCGAGGCTTTGGGCGTGCCCGCAGGCCCTGAGCGCCGCCGTTTGGTTGAGGGCGAGGCAATCGTGCTCGCCGATGGGCGCGTGGTACGGCCGGATGATGTGCTTGGCCCGCCGCGCCGCGGGGTGCGCTACGTCCACACCGGCGATGTGGGACGCACCGAGGATTTGGTGGAGGTGTGCCGCGGCGCGGATGTGCTTGTGAGTGAAGCCACTTATTTGCATTCAGAAGCCGACCTTGCGCGCAAATTCGCCCACCTCACCGCCCGCCAAGCCGCCGAACTCGCCGCCAAAGCCGGAGTGCGCTATCTGATTTTGACCCACATTTCACGCCGCCACCGCGAACGCGAAATTTTGCAGGAGGCGCGCGAAATCTTCCCAAACACTTTTGTCGCACGCGACTTTGACCATTTCTTCATCCGCCGCGATGAGGTGCTCCTTGAGCGCCCGCAGCGGAAGTGATTGTTCCCCCCGAACGCTGTTTACTCATGCCTTACCTGATAGACGGACACAACTTGATTCCGCGCGTGGCGGGGCTTAGCCTGCGCCAAGCGGATGATGAGGAGCGCCTGCTGGAACTGCTGGCGGCGTTTTGTGCGCGCCGCCGTGCCCGCGTGGTGGTGTATTTTGACCGCGCCGCGCCGGGCTTTGCTGGTAGGCACTCTTACGGCGCGGTGAGCGCGGTTTTTGTGCGTGAGGGGCGAACTGCCGATGAGGCTATTGCCGCTCATTTGCGGAGGTTGGGACGCTCGGCGCGCAATTGGACGGTGGTGTCTTCCGACCATGAGGTGCAACGCGCGGCGCGCTGGGCAGGTGCGAAGGTGATGGCATCAGATGAGTTCGCGCGCCTGCTCCGCACCACCACCGGCGGCTCTTCCGCCGCTGAAAAGCCCGAATCGCCCCCGCCGGAGGAGGTTGATGAACTGTTGCGCCTCTTCGGCGGCGATAGCGAAGAGGTGGATTAGGCTTTTAATCCACCGATTTACACAGATTTACACCGATTGGAGAAAACCACAGAAAGCACAGAAATTTGCAGAAAACACAGAAAAAAATTTTTTCTTTGCGCTCTCTGCGTCTCTGCGTTACTTTCTTGGCGTCCTTTGTGCCCTTGGCGTCTTGGCGATAACCTCTTTGCGCTCTCTGCGCCTCTGTTTCCTCTGCGTCTCCGCGTTAACCTCTTGGCGTCCTTTGTGCCCTTGGCGTCTTGGCGATAACCTCTTTGCGCTCTCTGCGCCTCTGTTTCCTCTGCGTCTCTGCGTTACTTTCTTGGCGTCCTTTGTGTCCTTGGCGCTCTTGGCGATAACCTCTTTGCGCTCTCTGCGCCTCTGTTTCCTCTGCGTCTCTGCGTTAACCTCTTGGCGTCCTTTGTGCCCTTGGCGTCTTGGCGATAACCTCTTTGCGCTCTCTGCGCCTCTGTTTCCTCTGCGTCTCTGCGTTACTTTCTTGGCGTCCTTTGTGCCCTTGGCGCTCTTGGCGTTAACCTCTTTGCGCTCTCTGCGCCTTTGTTTCCTCTGCGTCTTTCTGTGTAATCTGTGCTTCCCTACCTGCATGGTAAAATTGAGCAATATGGAAACCAAACCCAGCATCGTGAAACTGCATAAGTTTTTCTCGCTTGAAGCCGAGCGGGGGTATGACAACCGCGCGGTAGTGGGCGGCTTGACGC
>JALUBW010000243.1 GCA_027044735.1 Anaerolineales bacterium | reverse complement strand
GAGGCGGTGACGAAGTCGGCGTCCCGCTCGGGGAAGCGCTCGATGGTTTTTTTGAGGGTGGTTTCTTCCCAGCGTTTTTTGCTTTGGCGGATTTCATCCAGGGCTTTGGGGTCGTACATAGCCATTGCTTGGGCTCCTCTTGAAGTGGGTCGCGAGTGGGGCGACGATGTTTCGTATAGCCGCGGTGTCGTCGGGTCAGTTGGTGTTTTCAGTATAGCATAACCCCTTGCCCGCAGCCAATGGGGATGCGCGTGAGCCCCCATCATGGCCTGCGGTACTCACCATATCTTCCGTAGCAGGGCAAACAAGGCCAAAAAGGCCAACACGCCGCCGATGCCCCAGCCCGCGGCGCGGGTTAGCGCCGCAGTGGTGAGCACCGCGGGCGAGGTAGGCACCGGCGTAGGGGTGGGATGCGGCGTGGGCGGGGTCGAGGTAGCCCGCCGCGGCGCGAAAGCCGGTCTTGGCGTGTGGCCGGCGCGCGGCGGGGTGGGCGTCGGGGTTTCGATGGGCGTATAGTTGCGCACCCGCACCGGCACACTGACTTCGGATTGTTGGCCGCCGCGGTTTTCTACCACCAGGCGCAGCACGTAATCCCCGTCGGTAATGCGGGTGGTATCCCACAGGGCCAAGAAGCCGCGATGGGTGGGGGTGGTGTGGGTGGTGAGGAGGAACCAGGTGCCTGTGGGGTCGTGGGCGTAGCCGAAAAGCAAGGTCGCGCGGCGGAAGCGGGGGATGTCTGTGGTGCCCACGATGCGCACCTGGCCTTGCAGGGCCTGGTGGGGCGCTGGCGTGAGGATGGCGACCGCCACGCCGGGCGGCGTCGCCGTCAGCGCACGCGCGGCCCTTCCCCCGGGCTTGCTCAGCCCTAAAGCCCACACGAGCGCCAACACCACCCGCAGCCAGCCGTTGCCGTGCCGCTTTGCCGCGTTCAAGGCTTTTCTCCAAAAACTCGCGGACGCAGCGCCGCAGCCTGCGTCCGCGAGGAGGGTGTTGGGTTCAGTCGGCGAGATCGCTGGCGTCGCCGACGCCGGAGTCTTCGCCCAGGTAATCTTGCAGGCGGGGCGCCACTTCCACCGGCCGCACTGTTTGGGCGACCACCTGGCTGGTGCCTTCCAGCCGCAATTGCTGGAACAGGCGGCGGAACTGCGTGTCCCAATCTGCAGCCACCTGCGCTTTGACCGTTTCGGGCAGCGCCCAAATTTGCTTTTTGAAAGGCCCCAACGCGCGTTTGCGGGTTTTGTAATAAAACTGCTCGTCGGTCATCCCCGGTTTGCGTTCAGAGGCATGATGTTCTCGCAGGTAAGCGTAAATTTCCGCTTTCAGATCCGCGGGCATGTGGTTGTAGAGGATGTTCATGAAGTTGGTGGCCAGGTGAATTTCGCAGGCTTCGGCTTCGGGAAACTTGCTGAACATTTCCTCCGGCAGGGTCGAAGCGCCGTGTTGCACCGCGCCGGCCATGCCGTAGGCCTCGCGCGCCACCCGGCTCAAGTGCTTCAGGGTGTCGAAGTCCACCTTCACCTTGGCGATGCTGCCGTCGGGCAGCACTACGCCGCCGTGGGAAGTGCCGGTCTGGATGCTGATTTTGCTCAGCCCTGCCGCGCCTGGTGCGATTTCGGCCAGGTGCGCGTTGTAGCCGTCCATGTAAGCCCGCAGTTCGGGCTCGGTGGAGTTGTGCCCGCCGACTTCGCCGATTTCGCCGCCCACCGACACCTCGACGCCCGCGGGCTGAATGCTGCGGATGTAGGCGGTCAGTTCCGCGGAGAGTTTGTAATTCAGCGCTTGCTGCTCGGGGATGGTGGGGCGGGAAAGGTCGACCAAGGTAGAGGTGTCGACGTCGATGTTGAAAAAGCCCGCCGCGATGGCCTCCCGGCTGAGGTCGCGCACGGCCTGCACCTCGGCCTCCGCGTCTGCGGCAAAGCGCTTGGGCGAGATTTGGAAGTGGTCGCCCTGAATGAAGACCGGGCCACGCACGCCCTCGGCAATGGCCGCGGCCAAAATTTGGGCCGCGTATTCTGCCGGCCGCTGGTCGGTGTAGCCGATCTCCGAGCGGGCAATTTCGAAAATCAGCGCACCCGCCTCGATGGCCAGGGCGTTGCGGAAAACCATGCGCGCGGCCAGAAAGGGGAGCGCCCGCAGGTTCATCGCCGGGACGGTGAAAGTCGGCGCTACCTCGCCGCGGCCCCGGGCCATGTACAGGTCGTGAATCGAAGCGGGAATGATGCCTAAATCGAGGGCGGCCCCGCGAATGAGAAACTGGGCCAACGCCTTGCGCGGGGGATCGCCCACCGCCGCGGTCTCGGCCAAAAAGGGCATGGCGGCCTTGAGCCGGTTTTCGTCTTGCACGTGCACCACACCGTTGGCCACGGTGGCCGCATGGTCTATTGCTGTGAGCAGATCGTCTAAATGTTTCATAGCGTTTCTCCTGAAAGGCGCGTTTTTGTTTCGTTCTCTGGGAAGGAAAGCGGCCCGCTGGCTGCGCACGCGGCGCGTGTTTTGCAGCGGCTTGACCAACCTTGAGTAAAACGAATTATAGCATGGGCAGCCCCAGGGCAATACAAACAAAAAAGCCCCGCCGTGGGGGCTGCTGAGCCACCGACGGGACTTGAACCCGTGACCGTCCGCTTACGAGGCGGATGCTCTTCCGACTGAGCTACGGTGGCTTGCGGCGCACATTATACCATAAGGTGCGCCGCGGGGCAGAAAAATCCTGATTGCCCGACACAAAATCAATCGTGTCCCGGCCGTTGTCTATTGGCTAACAATCTCATCTCGTCAGCCCAACTTTACTTTCTGCTAACTGGGTCAAGGGAAACAGTAGTGTCTGCAGCAACAATATAGGCTCCGAGGTCTCCATAGACCCCTAAGCCGCCACTTACGTGCCCACCAACGCCTATGCTTCGCGGCCGCAATTGCAAACCGGATAAACTTTCCTCAATCTTCCCTAACCAAGTCTCTGCGGCCTCTGCAAGTGATGGTGTCGGGGTGGGTTTTGAGGGTGTCGTATCTACAGGTGTAGACGACGGAGCCGGGGTGGAATTGGGCGGCCAGCCATCAGGGCGCGGGAGAGGCGGCCACCCATCAGGATGCGGAAGCCTGCGATGCCAATCATGCCCCGTAGGGTCATTGTACCGCAGCGGGTTGTTGAGCACATAACTGTACCGGTTCAGCGCTTGAGGGTCCCCCGGCTCAGGCACGATGGTGTCGGGCTGGATGAAGCGGCCCAGGGCCGGGTCGTAGGTGCGGGCGCGGTAGTCGTAGAGGCCTAAATCTTCGTCCCAGCGCTGGCCGGTGTATTGGCGGTCGGTGGGGAGAGGTATGGCCGTGGCGAAGGTTTTGCATCATCTAGGGCAGAACAGCACTTGCCGCCCTCGCGCTGGCAGACTCCCAGACACCGCAAAAAGTTCCCCCGTTTTTCCAACACACTCTCGGTGTTGGCTACAAGCTTAGGGGTAACTTTTAGGAAGTACTACTATACCCTCTACTTTTGGTTGCAGTAATATTCAATGTTTATCCTGACTTTACGATATTCTGGCGGCAACCTATCTTCCATTCCGCGAAGCAAAATTTGTCGACGTTGTGCTAAGTCGGGAGGGAGTAGCAAAAAGTCTTCACTACACAAAATCTGTGTAACACCAAGCAGCCTTCGAAGTGCCCCTTGACGCTCTCGCTTGGACAACTTCTCCGTTTGGATATAGCTGACCAAAATCTCTCCTATATCCAGAGCGCATCGCGCAACATCTGGAGGCTCGGCGTGAAAGACATGAGCCCCTACAGGGAGATGATAAGGGGAAAAGGGTTCAATTACATGGTCTGAACGAGCCTCACTTTCAATGAAAAGTGCGACCTGAATACAAGGGTCGGCTTGCCCATAACCAGGCAGTTGATCTACCTCAGAGGTCCAAAAGGAGGTTTCTCTACCTCTTACTTGTCCGATCCAGAAGCCCAGGAGACACAAGAAGCCTCCCACGGCAAAGTACAATATCATAAACAGTCTCTTTCGCATTTATTTCACTCCTATAAGTTCATTGTATATCTCGCGCTCGACGGATATGGCCTCTCGCTCTAACGAGATGCCTTGTTGAGGATCGTGAGTATCTACCCCCTGACGACGGGTCCGCAGGTATTCTTGAAAGTATTCTTTCAAAAACCCCACAGTTCCTTTCTCTTCCCATTGTTTTACGTGAGTCAATTCGTGAGCCAACAAAGCCGCTCGCGCATTAGGTTCACCGCGCTGGTAGGCTTTGGGATCAGGGAAATAAACCACGTGCCCAATTGTAACTGCCATAGGGGAAGAATCAAAAAGGGACATTACTATGCCAATCCCCTTTGCTTTCCATGTGCCCATTTCAATACGGACGTGCGGTGGGATAGAGAAGTCAACGGAATTCAAAAGTCCGTACTCTTCAAGGAGCATATTTTGTGAAGGGGGTGGTGTGGGAGTCCCTGTTATCTTTGGCGTGGGCACAGGCACGGGTTTTGGGGTCAAGGTGGTGCGAGGAGGGGGCGGCGGCGTTGGTGTGCCAGTCGGTGTGGGCGTCGCATTCGCGTTGAGCGATTTGAACAGCGGCACAGGTGTTACCGGTGGCTCTTCGCCTGGGCATTCACCGTCCCAGCCACACGCGCTGAGGCAATGCCCACTGGGGTCATTGTACCGCAGCGGGTTGTTGAGCACATAACTGTAGCGGTTCAGCGCCTGCGCTGAGCGAGCCGAAGCGGCCTGCGCTGAGCGAGCCGAAGCGTTGCCCGGCTCGGGGACGATGGTGTCGGGCTGGATGAAGCGGCCCAGGGCCGGGTCGTAGGTGCGGGCGCGGTAGTCGTAGAGGCCTAAGGCTTCGTCCCAGCGCTGGCCGGTGTATTGGCGGTCGGTGGGCGGGGGGGCGTTCAGCGGCGCGCTGATCTGCTACTAACCATACGATACCGGCCTACCAGTGGAACAAGTAAGCCAGGGTAACCAACAATGCCCCGCCCCACAAAAAAGCCACAACAAGGGCCCCGATAATCACTGCGGGGGTTCCCTTTATCGTCACGAAGGCGCTTGAAGCATTCCGCTGGCGTATGATGATGACGCCTGTGAAGCCGCCAACAAAGATCCCACTAATAGTTCCCCAAGGTGAGGGGAACAGCACGATGATGGCCAACCCCAACAGCATCGGGATCGAATAGAGCACCTCCTGACGCATGTTTTTCCGCATTTGGGCTCGGGAAAACTTGGGCTGTTTTTTCTTTTTCCTCATTTCCATTCTCCTAAAAATCTTAAGTGCTTTTCGTTAAACCAAGGCCAACAGATCTCGTCGAGCGTATAACTCACGCCAAGGTAAGCAGCGACGCCTAAGGGCAATCCTATCACGCCTCCGCCGGCGGGCTCTGCGGCTTCCCCGCTGTTATTTTCAAAACGTGTCTGAGCAGCAGGAGTAGCATCAACAAGGGCTCAAGGCAGAAACTTAAATGATTTGATGATACGATCAAGCATACGCTCCTCTTCCTCCTTATGCCGCGCGCGGAGCACCGTTTCAATAGCATAAACGCTATTTTTGTACTGAAACGCCACAATTCTGTAATAAATGCCTTTTATTTCATATGTGACTTTGACTCCAGGAAGATTTAAATTTGGTGATATCCGAGGCAAAAATGAAGGCCCTGAAATGATCTCCACCCTGCCATAAGCATAATTGTAAATATCGAAGATTTCGTCTATGAGCCCCTGAGGAGATTGCGGTGTTGAATCTCCGCGCAGTGAGTGATAGACTCTTAATTCTGAAGGATCTGGAAAGGAGGGAGCCTCCACACTAAAGAGAAGATAGTGTCCTGTAGGCAGCCTGTAATCTGGATATGTTGTAAACCAACATGCGGGATAACTTATCTGATATCCTGCAGTTGTATCTACGATGGTTTTCCATTTCCCATGACAACGGATCGTTCTTCCTATCAACCACAAAGCGAAGCCTGTAACAAGTAAAACCAATAGCCATTTTGCGTCGAGCCTTTTGCCTTTGTAGCGAAGCAAAGGCAAAACCAAGGCAACGCCTACTATAAAGTCGGCAATAGCCTCTCCTTTTCTCATATAACCCCAAACGGCAACCAAAAGGGCGTAATAAAGGAAACGTGTCAATTGAGCCGGGAACTGAGACTCTTTTCGCATAGAATATATCTCCTCTATTTGAAAAGAAATTCAAATGTGTGGAAAACCTTGTTGCCTATTCTCCCTCTGTATTCCTCAAAAGCAGGGCTAAAAAAGTAGTCATATACCTGCCACGTGACCTTACCATGCTTATCGTAACTCCACAAAGGAATATACTCAGTAAGGGTACCACCAACTTCGGTATGGACACCAAAGGCTAACCCTGTGGTCCGGACATGAGGGTGCACAGGATGGAAAATATGTTCTGGAACGTCTCGGAGAGCAATAGCATCATTTGTGGAAACACCAATGCCCTGAGCATCTACAGCATAAACTGAGACAAAATTTCCAGAGTACGACAAATTTTCTGAGAGTTTTTGCACCGTTCCAGAATAAATCTGCAGAGAGCCTCCGCCTCCTAAACCTCCACCTACTCCTAAAACTAAGAAAACAGTGGTGTTGCCCGTCTTTGGGTTTATTAGTTTCTCCATTCCTATGGAAAAGTGTTTCAATCTGCCGCCATTTATTGATACTCCTATCACAACAGGTTCTGGCGGCGGCGGACGCCAGCCACGTTTCACGGCATGAAGCACAGTTTGAAGATAGACAATGTTATCTTGATCTAAAGGGATGTCTTTCCCTAAGCCTGGACGTGACAGGGAGGCGCATTGGGGGCATAACGCAATAATTTGCTCATAAACTCCCCAACAAGCCTCATCGCCATTTTCTTCACAATGCCCGCTCGGGTCATTGTACCGCAACGGGTTGTTGAGCACATAGGCATAACGGTTCAGGCTCTGCGGGTCGCCGGGTTTGGGCACCACGGTGTCGGGCTGGATGAAGCGGCCCAGGGCCGGGTCGTAATAGCGGGCGCGGTAGTCGTAGAGGCCTAAGGCTTCGTCCCAGCGCTGGCCGGTGTATTGGCGGTCGGTGGGGAGAGTGCCCTCACGCCAGCGCACGCCGCCAAAGGGCAGGTAGCGCTGCTGAGCCACCACCTCGCCCGTAGCGGCCGAGACCACCAGGCTGGTGCTGCCCAAATGGTCGCCGAAGAGGTAGTACAGGGCCCCGTCTTCCCGCAGGGCCACGGGTTGGCCGTTTACCAGGTAATAGCGTTTTTCGTGGGTTTCGTTCGGAATCAGGGTGTAGGTGATGGCCAATTGGGGC
>JALUBW010000242.1 GCA_027044735.1 Anaerolineales bacterium | reverse complement strand
TTTCTGATAACTATCATTACCACAAGCATTGTGGTATAATCGCTCCGAAAGGAGAAAACACCCATGCCCACGGAAAACAAGAGTCAGCAGACAATTGCCGATGCTATAGAAGCATATTTGGAAACAGTAGCCCTCTCACGCAGCCAAAACACAGCGCGCACTTACAAAAATGCCATGCAGGCATTTTCCGCTTCCCTTGAGGCACACGGCAAGCCCCCCACCGAAACCCCTGTGGAGGAATTGCCTGAGGATGCTGTGGCATGGTTTGCCGCCGATTTGAAGCAAATGGCGCCTGCGACCGAGCGGCTTTACCTAACGGCTGTGACTGGCTTTTACGAATACCTTGCCGCCGAGGAATTGGCAAAGCCAAATTTGCCGCGCGTCCGCCTCCTCATTCGCCAGCGAGCGCGTCGTTTGGGCAGGCGCTTGCCGCAATTCCCCAAGGAAGCCATTGAACAAGTGTTAGACTATACGAAGTCGCTCTTAGATTTGCAATATGACTCTCCGCAGGAACGGTTGCGCGCGCTTCGCGACCGCGCCTTCCTCTTTACCCTCGCTGATACGGGCTTGCGCGTCCACGAAGCATGCGCCCTGCGCCGCGGCGACATTGACTGGTACGAAGGCCGCGCCGTCATCATCGGCAAGGGCAACAAGCAGGCCGTTGTGCGATTTTCGCGGCGCTCACTACGCTATCTGCAGGATTACCTGCAAGCGCGCGCCGAACTTGACGGCGCTTCGGGTAAGCCACTCCGCTCGCTCCCCCTCTTCGCGCGGCACGACAAGGGCGCAGGCAAAAAAGTGCTCCCCATCACGACCGCCACGGGTCGCAACATCGTGCGGCAACGCGTGCGCGAGGCTTTGGGAGCAGAGGCTGTTGGCACAATAACCCCCCACTCTTTCCGCCATTACTTCGTTACAAATGTGCTCATCGCCAGCGGCGGCAATCTCAAGTTGGCGCAAGCGCTTGCCCGCCACAGCAACATTGCTGTCACCGAGCGCTATGCGCACCTGTCGGATAGCGAATTAGATAAGTATTATTACCAAATTTTTGAGGGGGAGGAATAGATCCGCGGCAGAGGGGATTGTTTCACCCAAATTTTTAGATTACCGGATAGTGAGGAGAAAGCCCGTAAGGGCAAGCAAAAGGGCAATCGCAGCAAGGGTACGCTCGGCGGGTGCGCTCAACAAATCCCCCAAACCAACTGCGGGGAGCGGCTGCGAATTGACATAACTCGGCGCCCAGCCGCCAAGCAGGGCCTGCCGAAATTTTTCTACGCTTTCGGGGCGCTCGTCGGGGTGCAGGCGCATTGCCCAGAGGATGGCGCGCTCGGTGCGCGGGCTGATGTTGGGGTTGAAGGCGCGCGGGGGTTGGAATACTTCGGGGTTCAAAAAGCGGTCACGCGCCGATGGCGGAGGGTGATTGGTCAAAAGATGGTAGAGCGTCGCACCAAAGGCGTAGATGTCGCTGCGGATGTCCGTATGCCCGCTATCGGCTCCGTATTGTTCCAACGGCGTGTAAACCTCAGTTCCTCTACCCTGCACCACCGTGATCGTCACCTCGTCCGAAGCAAGCACTTTGACCAGCCCAAAATCCACCAGTTTTATCAGCCCGCTGGGGGTCAACTTGAGGTTGCTTGGCTTGATGTCGCGGTGCAGGATGGGCGGCGTTTGGCTGTGCAGGTAACTCAAAGCATCTGCCAACTGCGCCGCCCAGGTGAGCACCTGCCGTTCAGGCAAAAACTTGCCTCGCTGGCGGGCTTCTTCTATCAATGAGCGTAAATCTTTGCCCGGAACAAAGTCCATTACAAGGTAATCGCTTCTGCCCACGGAGAAAAAGTCGGAAACTTTGGGCAGGTTTGGATGGTCAAGGCGCGCAAGCACACTTGCCTCGCGGTAAAACTGCTCCCGAGTTTCGTCAAGCAAATGCTGAGGCAAGCGCTCTTCGTGCTCAACTTCTTTGA
>JALUBW010000241.1 GCA_027044735.1 Anaerolineales bacterium | reverse complement strand
AGGCCAAGGATGTACTCCACGGTCAAGCGAGTCCCTCGGATCACAGGCTTGCCTACCATGACCTTGGGGTCCACGGTGATACGGTCTAACAATTGTTCTTCTGTTTGGGTCATCTCTGCCTCTGCTATCTTTTTACAACAGGAACTCAAAAGTATATTGGCCTCACTTAGCATGACGCCATTTTCCTCTGCAACGCCCACTTCCCGCTTCGAGCCGGCTATGCCGGAGAGTGCCTGTTATTTCCCCAAGTGCTTGATGTCCGGTATGCCCAAATCCCGGCAAATTTTCCGTGCTAAGCCATCAACGATTTCACGATGGCGAGGCACGGTGGATATTCGTCCGGTTTCCGGATTCCAATACACGGAATGTCGTTTCCCTTCTCGCAGAAGGTAGCATCCATGTTTTTCAAGATGTTTGATCAAAGCCCGCCTTTTCACAAATTTCCCCTTCTGTGACTTTATACAGTGATGGACTCCCGCACTACTTGTTTGGCATCTTTGACTTCTTGTTGGATGATCTCGCGTTGAGTTTCCAAGATGAGTCTGATGGCTTCCCGAAGATTCTCGCGGGCTTCTTCCAGTGTGCGTCCTTGGGTGTTTGCTCCGGGCAACTCTTCCACATACCCGATCCACCACTCACCAGCACGTTCAAAAGTTGCTGTGAATTGTCTTGCCATAGGTCACCTCTTAGTGATTCATTCTCGTTGCGAATGCTACTTTTCCCAAGGGGCAATGTCCTGCACTTGGCCTTGAATGGCTTCCTGCCACCCCCGACGGAAAGTGGCCTCCGCAGGTTCCAGCACCACGGCTTCCCGGAACACGCGGATTAGTTGCGCCAACGCAGGCCAGTATTCCGCTGGTGTTTGTTTGACTTCCTCTATGACTTGCGCGAAGTCTTGCTCTGCTGTTTTTGAACTCCGTTTGATGGCTCTGTAAGGATTATACATGACCCTACCTTTCAGTGCAACACCATCCTCCCGCTTCCTCCGCGCCTGCGCCCGCCTGCCGGTGGACGCCACGCCGGTGTGGTTCATGCGTCAGGCCGGGCGTTACCTGCCCGAATATCGCGCTATCCGCGCCAAATACAGCCTGCTGGAAATCACCCGCCGCCCCGAAGTGGCCGCCGAGGTCACGCTGCAGCCGGTGGATGCCTTAGGTGTGGACGCGGCCATCCTCTTCGCCGACATCCTGCTCCCCGTGGAGCCCATGGGCCTGCGCCTGGAGTTCGTCCCCGGCAAGGGGCCGGTGATTCACGAGCCGGTGCGCACCGCCGCCGATGTGGAACGCCTGCGCGTGCCCGACCCCCGCGCCGACCTGGGGCACGTGCTGGAAACCGTGCGCCTGGTGCGGCGGGCGCTGGAAGGCCGCGACGTCGCCCTCATCGGCTTCGCCGGGGCGCCCTTTACCGTGGCTTCCTACATTGTGGAAGGCGGCCCCTCGCGCCACTATCGCACCACTAAGCAGATGATGTATGCCGCGCCCGACCTGTGGGACGCGCTGATGGGCAAACTGGCCGACACCTTAGCCGCCTACCTCGTCGCCCAGGTGGAAGCCGGCGCGCAGGCGGTGCAACTGTTCGACTCCTGGGTGGGCGCCCTCAGCCTGCCCGACTACCGCCGCTATGTGCTGCCCTATTCGCAGCGGGTGCTCAAGGCGGTGGAGGCCATCGGCGTGCCGGTCATTCACTTCGGCACGGGCACCGCCCACCTGCTGGAAGCCATGCGCGCGGCCGGCGGCACGGTCATGGGCGTGGACTGGCGCGAGCCCCTTGACCGCGCCCATGCCCGCCTGGGCGATGACGTGGCTTTGCAGGGCAACTTAGACCCCATCGCCCTGTTCGCCCCGCCGGAGGTGTTGCGCGCCCATGCGCAGGATGTGCTCCGCCGCGCGCCCCGCGTGGGGCACATTTTCAACCTGGGCCACGGCCTGCTGCCCGACACGCCGGTAGAAGCCGTGCGGGCTGTGGTGGAGATGGTACACGAGATGACGGCGAAG
>JALUBW010000240.1 GCA_027044735.1 Anaerolineales bacterium | reverse complement strand
CGCCCATCTGCTTTTGGACGGCCACCAGCGCGTCGTACATGCTCTGGCTGAAGGCCAAATCGTTGATGGAACTGGGCAGCACCACCGCAATGCGGAAAGGCTTTTTGGGGGCTTCCGTCTTGGCCGCTGGGGCAGGGGTGGACTTCCCGCACGCGGCCAACACGAACGACGCCACCAACAAAACGGCTACGAACACATAGAGTTTCTTACGCATCGGTTCCTCCTTCTAAAGGCGAAAAGCGGACGAATCAAAACCACAGATTACGCAGATTTGCGCAGATTGACTGGCAAATCTTTGCCCTACAGCCAATCTCTCCTATCCCCCGATGAGCCTCGCTTGGCCTTCGACTTGGCCTTCGGCTTCGCTCAGCCCAGGCGCTCAGGCCAGGCGCTCGGCTCATCTGCCCCCTTCCCTCCCTTAGTAAGGGAGGGAAGGGGGCGGCTCCGGCGGAGCGATAGCGTCGCCGGAGCGGGGGTAGGGAGAGATCAACAAAGACCACTTACCCTTCCCGTTCAAACGGTTTGGCAAGAGCAGAGGGGGCGCGCACTTTGGAAACCGTGGCCATGAGCACCAAAATAGTGAGCACGTAGGGCATCATCACGGCCAAATCCGAAGGGATGGGCACGCCCACCACCTGCATCCAGAGTTGCAGGGCGTTGACCATGCTGAAAAGCAGCGAGCCGCCCAGCACGCCCAAGGGCCGCCAGGCTCCAAAATAGACCAGCGCAACCGCGATGAAGCCCATTCCGCTGGTCATGTTTTGCTGGAAGACGTTAAGCAGGCCGATGGAAAGCGCGGCGCCCGCGATGCCCGACAGCACGCCGCCCTGGATGATGGTGTAATAGCGCACCGCGGCCACACTGATACCCAGCGAATCCGCGGCTTGCGGGTTTTCGCCCACCGAGCGGATTTTCAAGCCAATGGTGGTTTTGTTGAGCACGAACCACCCCAACGGCACCAAGGCGTAGGCAATGTAAACCAAAATGTTGTGCTGGAAAAGCACCGGCCCCAGCACCGGCAGGTCGCTGAGCACGGGAATGTGAATCGGAGGGAAGCCCTGAATGGTCTTCACCGTGCCAACGAGTTTCTGGAAGAGCAAATCGCTCAGCCCCAGGCCGAAGAGGTAAAAGCCGATGCCGCTGATGCCCTGCTCGGCCTGCAGGTTGACGGTGACGAAGGCCATCGCCAGCCCCATGAGTGCGCCCACCACCGCCGCGGCCAGCAAGCCCAGCCACAGGCTGCCTGTGACCAGGGTGACATAGAAGGCGAAGAACGCGCCCAGCAGCATTTGGCCTTCCACGCCGAGGTTGAGCACACCGCTTCGCTGACCAAAGGTCTCGCCGATGGCCGCGTAGAGGTACGGCGTCGCCAGCCGCACGCCCGAAGCCAGAATGCCGATCAACACCGAAGCGGAGAGCAATTTCGCGAGCATGTGAGCCTCATTTATCCACCGATTTACACAGATTTACACCGATTGAAGGAAGAAACACAGAGAACACAGAAGACTACAGAGAACACAGATGTTTTTTCTTGGCGTCATTTGCATTCCTTGGCGACCTTGGCGTTAACCTCTTTGCGTTCTTTGCACTCCTTAGCGTCTTTGCGTTAATCTTGGCGACCTTGGCGTTATTTTCTGTGCTAATCTGTGGAATCTGTGGTTCACTTCATCCACCGATTGACACAGATTTTCACCGATTTAGTTGTAAAACCGCAGATTACGCAGATTTCGCCGATTGGGGAATAAAACCACAGAAGGCACAGAAATCTACAGAGAACACAGAAATTTTTTCTTTGCGCTCTTTGCGCCTCTGTTTTCTCCGCGTCTTTGCGTTAACCCCTTGGCGTCCTTGGCGTTATTTTCTGTGCTAATCTGTGGAATAGTATGATAAAGGCAGGGGGCGGGTGCGGCAGGTCGGTAGTGAAATGGTCCTTTGAGACCGGCACAGAGTGAAGGCCGCCGCACCCGTTTTCAAAACAATCCGAACAGTTACCAGGGTCACGAA
>JALUBW010000239.1 GCA_027044735.1 Anaerolineales bacterium | reverse complement strand
AAAAACGCCCTTCCCGCCGCACAAACATGCGCGAGGAAGGGCGTTTTGCCGTTTCAAGTTCGGTCTATTTCGCGAGCAGCAGTAAAACGCTCACCATGTTGCCCACTACAATGATTGTGCCCAAAGCCAAAGTTGCATCGGGCAGGTATTTGGCGATCGGATTTTTGGTGAATTTTAGGCGGCGCACCGCGCCGAGTAGGCCGTTTGCCCCTTTCAAGAGAAGGAGTTCTGCTTTTAGTGCGAGGGTTTGAGCGTTCATTTTCTCCTCCTTAGCGGCTGGTGGTGATTTTTAGAATTTCGCCTTGCTCGGTTGCAAGCACCCGCACCACGCGTTTTAGTTTTTTGCCGTCCTCTGTGGTCACTTCGGCTGTGTAGGTGAGCCTTACGAATTCGCGGTACTTGCGTTTTCGGGGCTTTGCGCCTTTCACTTCCGGAAAGCGTTTATAAACCTGCCGATTTATTTTGCTCAGGACGGCTTTTTCCATTTGTTGCGCCACCTAACGTATTTCTGCCGGTTGGCGGCTTGCATAGCGTTTGCGCAGGAAGGCGGGCATATCAATGTTGGAAGGGGTGCGGTTTGCTTCGGTGGGGCTTTGGAACGGACGCGCCGATTCCGCGGGAACTTTTTGTTCGGCGGCTTTGGGTTGCAGGCCAGTCATTGGGGTTGCCCCCACGCCGGTTACTATTGCCACTACCTGAACGCGGTCGTCGTAGTCGGCGTTGGGGGTGTAGCCCCAAAGGATGTCTGCGTCATCAGCGAGCATGCCCCGGACTTCTTCCATTTCGGTCGCTATTTCAAACAACGGCAGGTCTTTGCCGGTGAAGTTGACCAGCAAGCCGCGGGCGTCTTCCAACGCTATTTGGCCCAAGAGCGGGTTATGCAGTGCGGAATGCAAGGCTTTGTGGATTGCACCTTCGCCCCTGCCTAAGCCGAGGCCGATGAGCGCGCCCCCGCCTTGTTCCATGAGTGCTTTCACGTCGGCAAAATCCACATTTGGCTGGCCGGTGGAGGTGATAAGGTCGGTAATGCCCTGCACTGCCTGACGCAGCACTTCGTCGGCAAGGCGAAATGCGGCCTCTAAGGGGAGGTTGCGGGGGGCAATTTTCAGCAGCCGGTCGTTGGGCACCACAATCAAGGTGTGGGTGTAGCGCGCGAGCGCCTTCAGGCCGGCGGTGGCATTTTGCCTTCGCCGCGAGCCTTCAAAAGTGAAGGGGGAAGTCACCACGGCTACCGTAAGAGCCCCTTGCGAGCGCGCTATTTCTGCCGCTACGGGGATGGCGCCAGTGCCCGTTCCGCCGCCCATTCCAGCGGTGAGGAAGACCATGTCCGCGCCCGCGAGCGCATCGGCAATTTCGGAGCGGCTTTCATCTGCGGCGCGCCAGCCGATTTCGGGCTTCCCGCCCGCACCATTGCCGTGGGTTGTTTTGGGGCCGAGCAAAATTTTCTTTTGCGGGTGGGCTCGGCTCAGAACTTGCCAATCGGTGTTTGCAGCGATGAATTCAACGCCTTTCATGCCCAATTCCATCATGCGGTTTACGGCGTTGCACCCGCCGCCGCCAAGGCCAATCACCTTGATTTTGATTTGGGGAGTTTTTAGTTCGCTCATTTGTGCCTCGCAACTTCGCTGTTGTCGGTTGTTTATTCCGGTGCAGGATACGTGCCAATCGGCGGCAGCCAAGTGGCCTTTGGATGTACGTTCAGTTCAGCCCGCACTTGCGGTGGGTAATCGGCGGGTGAGCCGATGATAATGATTTCCTCGGCTTGTAGCGCCTCTTGGGGAATGGAGCCCACGGTGGCGGCGGTGTTTTGCAGCCATGCTAAAGCGGCGCCCAAATGTGCGGCGGGCACGCGCCCGTTTTTGCGCGGCAGCAGCACGTACACACCTTTTTTGCCCTCCGATTGTCCTTCTTGCGCCGCCATGCCCACTTTGGCAATGATTTGTTTGGGCGAGCCATCGGGCGCCACCCAAGCAATTTCGTCGCCCTCCGGCGCCGTTAGCGCCCAAAATGCGCCGCCGAGTATGTAATCGGGCAGTTCGCCTTGGCGGAACATGCGGGCTATTTCGGCATTGTGCTTTTCAACCTCATCGGAAGGGGCTTGGCCGTAGCGCCAGCCCATCCCTATGAGGAAAATTTTGGGTTCGCGATTCCAGACGGCGCGGGCATGAGCGGCATACCATTCAAAAATGCGAAATCCGCGTTGGTCTTGGCTCCCCTCGGGGGTGGAATAGGGCAAGGCTTCAGGCCATGCCTCTGGGCCGCCCGCGCCCCAGTTTAACGGCTTGCCCTCGCTCCATGCGTAAGCGCCGAGGGCGAGCGAAGGGATGAGGTGTTCGGCGCGGCGGGTTATTCCTTCCAGCACGTGCCTCAAAAATGCTGTGTCCCAATAATCGCCGCCGGGGAGTAAGGGCGGAAGGATGGGGGTGATGCCGCGGGCGTGCGCGCTTGTTGCGAGCGGCAGGAAAGCATCCAGAAAAAGTTCTGGCAAATTGCTGCTTTGCCATGCCTTGCCCCAGAATGCGCGGCGGTTGGGGGCGTCAAAAAAGCAGATGTATTTCACGCCCCAGCGCGAATAAACATGCAAAAGTGGCGAAACTTCGCGCTCTAAATTGGGGGAAGGCGGTGCGTCCAAATGGATTACCGGCGTAAAACCCTCGTCAATGAGGCCGCGCACAAATGCCTCGGGCACTGCCCGCTTGCTGTTTGCCCTGAGCACTACCCACTTTGCGCCCGTTGAGCCGATGTGGGGTAAGAATGCTTGCAAATCGGCTTGGCGGTACGGCCCTGCAGTTGGGCTGTAGTAGATCCCGAAATGGTGAGGAATTCCCATGATGAGTGTCCTCGTGAAAGAAGTTGATAGTAGGACTTACGCAGTTGCCCGTAGAGGCGCTCGTTTCTAGTTGATTGACAAATTTCCCTGTATCACCTTTGGGGCTTGATCTCTCCCTTCCCCCGCTACGGCAACGCTGCCGCGTCGCCGTAGCCGCCCCCTTCCCTCCCTTACTAAGGGAGGGAAGGGGGCAGATGAGCCGAGCGTTAGCGAGGCTCATCGGGGGATAGGAGAGATTTGGTAAACGACTGAAGTTTTGTCGGTCAATCAGGCGCTCGTTTTCATGTCATGGCGAGCCGCCATAGGCGGCGGAGCCATCCCCCAGACGGTGGGGGAGACCGCTTTGGCGCTTTACGAATGCCTCGCGGTGACATAAAGCAAGGGGAACTGCGTAACTCCTATTGATAGTTTGGGTGCAAGCGGCGTGCCAAGGGGGTTGTAGGCATTGGCTTGCCCATCTCGTTCGGGGCGGGTATCATTGGGGCGGAAATTTTATAGCGAGGTGAGAAATGCACATCTTGGTTACCAACGACGATGGCGTACAAGCCCCGGGTATTTTGGCTTTGGCGCAGGCTTTGCGGCAAATTGGTGGCGTGGAAGTGACCGTGCTCGCTCCCGACCGTAACTGGTCGGTGAGCAGCCATGCGAAAACGCTCACCCGCCCGCTGCGGGTAAAAGAGGTAGAGTTGGCGGATGGAACAAAGGCGTTGGCGAGTGATGGCTCGCCTTCGGATTGCGTGGCGCTGGCGCTGTTGGGCTTGCTGGAAAAGCCAGTGGACTTGGTGGTTTCGGGCATCAATTCCAACACCAATTTGGGGCATGATGTGGTCTATTCGGGCACGGTGGCGGCGGCGATGGAGGCGGCGATAGGCGGCGTGCCGGGGATTGCGGTTTCGGTAGACCGGAAGCGCGAGCGCGGATGGCGCGACTACGGCGCTGCAGCGGTGGTAGCGCGCTGGGTGACTGAGTGGGTGATTCGGCACGGCTTGCCCGATTACATTGTGTTGAATGTGAACGTGCCCGCTGGCGAATTGCAAGATTTCCGGGGATTAGAGGTGACGCGGTTGGGACTGAGGCTCTACCACGACCGGCTGGAAAAACGTATAGACCCTTACGGCCGTCCTTACTACTGGGTGGCTGGCGACCCACCCACCGGAGTGCCTGATGAGGGCACCGACATCGGTGCGATAGAAAATGGCTACATTTCGGTTACGCCACTGCAAATGGATATGACGGCATACGGGCTTTTGGATGAATTTGCGGCGATGGAAAAAATGTGGGGCGAAGAGCGAAAAATTTGAAAAGGAATTTGGGGCAATTTGCGCGCAAATCCTTGACAAAGGGAAGGACGCGCGTATAATAGCGCCCGCACAACACACCTCAAGGTTTCGCCCCCGAGAGGGCAGACCGAATTACAACCAAAAAAGTAAGCGCCGGAGACCGAAAAGGAGTTCCTTTTGACCGGTCCGGCAGCCGATGTTGGTAAAAACAGCATCGGCTTTTGTTGTCCCCAAAACCTTGACAGGGAGAGCGCGATGAGGTAGAATCGCCTGCGCTCAAACGGAAGGTAACGAGGGTGGCACCTTAACAATTGAAGAGTGACAGGAAGCGAAAGCGACCTGCCAGTTCTGAAGAGTTTTACAGGACAAACTACCGTTAGGATGTAACGCCGAAAGGTGATCTCTCTTGCGGAGAGTTTGATCCTGGCTCAGGGTGAACGCTAGCGGTGCGCCTAATACATGCAAGTCGAGCGAAGAGGACAGCGGGTAGCAATACTTGCTGGGCTCTTAGCGGCGAACGGGCGAGTAACGCGTGGATGACCTGCCCCGAAGAGAGGGATAACAAGCCGAAAGGCTTGCTAATACCTCATGTGCTCCCGGAGGTTAGAGGCTTCGGGAGTAAAGGGTTCCGGTTCCCGAAAGGGGCCGGCGCCGCTTCGGGAGGGGTCCGCGTCCCATCAGGTAGTTGGTAGGGTAACGGCCTACCAAGCCTATGACGGGTAGGGGGCCTGAGAGGGTGGCCCCCCGCATTGGCACTGAAACACGGGCCAGACACCTACGGGTGGCAGCAGTAGGGAATCTTGCGCAATGGGCGAAAGCCTGACGCAGCGACACCGCGTGCGGGATGAAGGCCTTCGGGTTGTAAACCGCTTTTCGGGAGGATGAGGAAGGACAGTACTCCCGGAATAAGTCTCGGCTAACTACGTGCCAGCAGCCGCGGTAACACGTAGGAGGCGAGCGTTACCCGGATTTACTGGGCGTAAAGCGCGTGCAGGCGGCTTGGCAAGTTGGGCGTGAAAGCTCCCGGCTCAACCGGGAGAGGACGTCCAAAACTGCCAGGCTAGAGGACGGTAGAGGGAGGTGGAATTCCCGGTGTAGCGGTGAAATGCGTAGATATCGGGAGGAACACCAGTGGCGAAGGCGGCCTCCTGGGCCGTTCCTGACGCTCAGACGCGAAAGCCAGGGGAGCGAACGGGATTAGATACCCCGGTAGTCCTGGCTGTAAACGATGTGGACTAAGCGTTGGTGGGGTCAAACCCATCAGTGCTGGAGCTAACGCGTTAAGTCCACCGCCTGGGGACTACGGCCGCAAGGCTAAAACTCAAAGGAATTGGCGGGGGCCCGCACAAGCAGCGGAGCGTGTGGTTTAATTCGATGCTACACGAAGAACCTTACCCGGGCTTGACATGCTGGTGGTAGGGACCCGAAAGGTGACCGACCCTTCGGGGAGCCAGCACAGGTGCTGCATGGCTGTCGTCAGCTCGTGCCGTGAGGTGTCCGGTTAAGTCCGGTAACGAGCGCAACCCCCGCCCTGTGTTACATGTGTCACAGGGGACTGCCGGTGTCAAGCCGGAGGAAGGCGGGGATGACGTCAAGTCAGCATGGCCTTTATGTCCGGGGCTACACACACGCTACAATGGCCGGGACAATGGGTAGCAAAACCGCGAGGTGGAGCCAATCCTCAAACCCGGTCTCAGTTCGGATTGGAGGCTGCAACTCGCCTCCATGAAGCCGGAGTTGCTAGTAACCGCGCGTCAGCAATAGTGCGGTGAATACGTTCCCGGGCCTTGCACACACCGCCCGTCACGTCATGGGAGCTGGCAACACCTGAAGTCGGTAGCCCAACCCGAAAGGGAGGGCGCCGCCGAGGGTGGGGCCGGTGACTGGGACGAAGTCGTAACAAGGTAGGTGTACCGGAAGGTGCGCCTGGATCACCTCCTTTCTATGGAATCTCGGAGCCGGGGTTTGCCTCGGCTTCCGCAAAAGCCCCCTATGTGTGCGGGGGCGTCAGAACTGGCAGGCGGCTTCCTGTCACTCTCCAGTTGTTGAGGTGCCTTCCTCGTTGGATGGGCCTGTAGCTCAGTCGGTTAGAGCACTGTGCTGATAACGCAGGGGTCACTGGTTCGAGTCCAGTCAGGCCCACCTGTCAGAGAGAAAACGGGGATGTAGCTCAGTTGGGAGAGCATCGCCTTTGCAAGGCGAGGGTCACGGGTTCGAGTCCCGTCATCTCCACCTTCTCTCCCGCTGGCTACTTGCCGGAGGTAAATTTGGAGCAGACCGTATCTGAGTAGATAAAAAGTTAGTGGTTCATCGCGTAGGGTGTGGCCCGGCGATGAGCCGGGCCGGTTTGTCTCTCTGAACCTTTAGTTTGAATAGTGAGTTTGCTTTCGGTGGGTGCTTCGGCTGAGTGGCCGAGGTGGCCACCGGCGGCAAACGCCGGGATGACGGCACCTTAAAAAGTGAATAGAGTGTGCAAGTAAAGACAAAGTCTTATTGTCAAAGCGAATAGCGCATCGTAGCGAAGAATATCTGGTTCTCCGCATCACGGGCAAGCTACTAAGGGCTTGCGGTGGATGCCTAGGCGCCAAGAGCCGATGAAGGACGCGGCACACTGCGATAAGCCTCGGGGAGGCGTGTGCAGCCTTTGATCCGGGGATTTCCGAATGGGGAAACCCGCCATGGCAAACCCATGGCACCCCTGGCTGAACCCATAGGCCAGGTGGAGGGAACCCGGGGAACTGAAACATCTTAGTACCCGGAGGAAGAGAGAGCATTCCCTTAGTAGTGGCGAGCGAACGGGGAAAAGCCCAAACCCGCACAACTTAGTGGCCGGCAGGCCTATGTTGTGCGGGGGTTGTAGGCCCTGCCAGGAGGAGCTGCCGATCCTCCAGGGAGTTACAAACCAACCCGTTAGCCGAAGTGGTCTGGAAAGGCCTGTCCAGAGAGGGTGATAGCCCCGTAGGCGAAAACGGGTTGGCTCCCGGCAGTGAGCCTGAGTACCGTCGGGCACGCTAATCCGGCGGGAAGCAGGGAGGTCCACCTTCCAAGGCTAAATACTCTTGGCGACCGATAGTGCACAAGTACCGTGAGGGAAAGGTGAAAAGCACCCCGGTGAGGGGAGTGAAATAGAACCTGAAACCGCAAGCCTACAAGCAGTCGGAGGGCTATGCTGGGTTGAGCGCCATTGGCGTTCCCCGGAAGGCCTGACGGCGTGCCTTTTGGAGAATGAGCCTGCGAGTTAATCTCAGTGGCGAGGCTAAGGGAGTAACACCCGGAGCCGTAGCGAAAGCGAGTCTGAATAGGGCGTTCAGTCGCTGGGATTAGGCACGAAACCAGGTGAGCTAACCATGGGCAGGGTGAAGGCGGGGTAAAACCCGCTGGAGGCCCGAACCGG
>JALUBW010000238.1 GCA_027044735.1 Anaerolineales bacterium | reverse complement strand
ACCCGCCCCAATTGGCCATCACCTACACCCTGATTCCGAACGAAACCCACGAAAAGCGCTACTACCTGGTGGACGGCCAACCCGTGGCCCTGCGGGAAGACGGGGCCCTGTACTACCTCTTCGGCGACCATTTGGGCAGCACCAGCCTGGTGGTCTCGGCCGCTACGGGCGAGGTGGTGGCTCAGCAGCGCTACCTGCCCTTTGGCGGCGTGCGCTGGCGTGAGGGCACTCTCCCCACCGACCGCCAATACACGGGCCAGCGCTGGGATGCAGACCTGGGCCTCTACGACTACCGCGCCCGCTACTACGACCCAGCCCTGGGCCGCTTCGTTCAGCCCGACACTGTCGTGCCCGAGCCGGGGGACCCCCAGGCGCTGAACCGGTACAGTTATGTGCTCAACAACCCGCTGCGGTACAATGACCCCAGTGGGCATTGTCCTGTTTGTGGTGAGATAGCCTTTCATCTTTTGTTGTGGTTGCTGGAAAGGGATTTGCGGGACGGGCACTTCGATACCCCAAGAGACGTGCGCACCACCGTGACCACCACTGTGGACGTTTTGACGGGCAACCCTTTAGGGGAGTACCGAGACCCGAACTTACCCACCGTGTTGTCCAGCCAATCTGGCGCAGCAGCCCCCGATATTACGGATTGGTTAGTAGCCACAATGGACAAAAACGCCTCTGGCCCCATAGCCGCCACGTTAGCCAATGCCAATGCAGGCAACCCTGCCGAGAAGTACGCCGCCCACTTGGCGTGGATCGCTTTGGTCAAAAGTGAGGGCCCTTGGGATTTCAAAAAGGATTTCAAGCAGAAAGGAGTAAGCACCATAACGCTTGGTGGATATCAATTCGACAGAGACGTGGTCGCTAACATCCACTATGGTTTTGTCGGGGCGGCCAGTGGTTTTTCGACCAAAGAATTGCTCGTGGGCGCTGGCCTGGCACAAATCAAGGCCGGAACCTCCAAATGGAGTTATTGGAACTCTAACTTCGACGATCCTAAAGACCAAAATGCTATTTACTTGGGCATTTGGCTCTACAAACACTATGGTGCCAAAATGACCGTGCAACAGTTTGTCGACGCACTCATTTCTTATCGAGAAAATCTCCATGAGGTCAAATGAAAGCGTGAGGTGTACCAGTGAAGAGAGAAGCTTTTCTGCTCATATCTCTAACGACAATCATCCTGCTATCTGCGTGCCTTTTGCCTTCGTGCGGGCATGCCCCCAAACGCAACTTCAGCGATCAGGATTTGCTCATCGATGTGAGTGTATTGCCCGAACATTGGGCTTTGCTGGACATTTACACGATGGATAACGAGGAAGGCGAGGAAAGCGGCAAAACCATCATTTTCTACAAAACGGACACGTCTTATCTGGTACGTGCAGGGGAAGACGTCTTTCACTACAGCAGTGCTCACCGGGCTTCCTGGCACTATCGGCGGTTGGAAAAGTATTACTTTACCCCTAACATTCGCGAAACACCCCCCGTCATGCCAAAGGGATTTGACTTCGTAAGTACCGCCGCCGACCAGTGGCGTTTTGGATGTATGGATACCACTTTCTCGCCAACGCCGGCTTTTGGGAAGCGTTCTACTATCTGCCAATACATAGCCCAATACGACGAATTTCTGATTTATGCGTCAATAACGACTCAAGTGGATGGTCAGGCAATGGTCTCTATGAAAGAGGTGCAACGTTTCATAGAGGCCATCGACCGTAAAATGGCGCACTACTTGACGCCATGAAGGGGCGAGCCCCCAGGAATTTTGGTGTTCACGCGAAGGTCGCTGGCAATGAGCGAAATGTCCTCTTTGGCAATCGTCTTGGTTGGCCCTGGGCCGCTTCATCCAGCCCGACACCATCGTCCCTGAGCCGGGCAACGCTTCGGCTCGCTCAGCGCAGGCCGCTTCGGCTCGCTCAGCGCAGGCCGCTTCGGCTCGCTCAGCGCAGGCCGCTTCGGCTCGCTCAGCGCAAGCGCTGAACCGCTATGCCTATGTGCTCAACAACCCGCTGCGGTACAATGACCCGAGCGGGCATTGGATAGGAGACCCTTACGACCCGGCGGGAATAGAAACTAAAGAAGAAGAGCTCACATTCTGGAAAATGCATTACCTTCTTTTGGGCAAAACGGCTATTGTGCAGGTAAATCTGAGTTCCATGAAGAAGGTTAACCAATATGCGGTGGAAATTACAGGGAATCCCCAGTTAGGATGGAACACTTGCGGTTTGATTGCAGCGGCTGATGCTATGAATAGCGGCGATGACCTTCTTGCCCACATAACCGCGCTTTACGAAGCGACAAGGGATCCTAATAATCCCTCTCGTCATCTGTACGATCCTGCACACGGCATCCAACCAACGCCCTATGTGCAGGCGCTAAAGAGGGTGTACGGTGCGGACAGAGTTACCGCATATGAGGGATGGGATCTCGGCGATTTGTTCTCCGCACTCCAAAACGGGAAAATTGTCATCGTCGACATCCGAGTTGGCACCTTCAAGAACCCTGCCGGAGAAACACCAACTGTAGAAGCGCCAAACACGGCTCATTTCGCGCGGGTGGTGGGAATAAATTGGGGGCAGAGTGTTATCTATATTCAGAACACGCTGACTGGAGGAGCCTACTGGACTATTCCTCTAAACAACTTCCTTGATGTGTGGGAATACCCCGAGACGAAAGTTTCCAATCCGGCTCCTGATGCAGAGGAGGTGACACGATGGGCCGTGGTGCTTACGCCATAATGGCAAGCCTCAGCGCAATGCTGTTGGGGTTATTGGTGGGGTGTGTTGCTAAGCCATCGTTGTCTCCTAGGGCTTTGCTGCCGCCGACGGCGTGGGAAGGCGTAATTTCGACCTCGCGTCTGAACGTGGCTTTTTCCCCAAATGGAAGGTGGATAGCCAGCACCTTAGTTGTAAAAGAAACAAGCCCCATACGTGTTTACAGCGCCCAGGATAAGAGCACAGTTTTTACCACTTCCTTACCCATGGGAGATGTTGCCGCTGTCCTGGCAGGCTGGGCACCAGATAGTTCTGCGGTAGCCTTCATAACTATGGAGCAGGTATGTCAGGGCTGTCCTTACAACCACATCCTCATCCTGGAACCTGTGGAGTCTCAACGCCTCATGGCGAGACACTTATACGAGATTCCATCAGCAAACGACAATTACAACGTCGACCTGCGATGGTCTCCTCTAAGTGACCGGTTGGCTGTTCTCATCGACTGGAAGCGTTTGATACTCTTGGATAAAAGGGCAGTCTTCCAGGCCGAGACGAACGCGGCGCGGTGTGGAGCGAACAACATCCTCGACGTAGAGATGACGGGGGAAGGGACGCTCTATCTGATCACAGGGCCACTGGTACCTTCACGGGTTGAGGCCTCGGAGTTGCACTATGATCTTGTCGCGGTGACAGGGGAACGGCTGGATCGTTGTCGCTGTCTATACCGCGGCCTGGAGCGGTTTGAGATTCTGGCCTATGCGCCGCAGGGCCTGCTGCTGTTGGCCTTGCCCGGGGAAGAGAAGGCCACGACCCAACTACGAGTTTTCGACCCAGAACATGGGCTGGTAAGGAAAAGTATAGCGTTGGAAGCAAAGGTAAACGATGTAAGTTCCTTTGGGCGATGGGTGGCGATGGAGGTTTATAGTGCGAGAGAAGGCAACCATCTGGTGACATTCGACTGGAGGAACTTCCGCCTTACCGACCAGGGGAAAGTCGTAGGGTTGATAGGATGGCAGAGCAGCATCAACGGGTTTCTGGTGATTAAAGGTATCCCGGCTGAGGAAAGCAGTTGGTATTTTGATGTAATACGGCCATAGCACCGCGCGCCCCTCCCCACCGACCGCCAATACACGGGCCAGCGCTGGGATGCAGACCTGGGCCTCTACGACTACCGCGCCCGCTACTATGACCCCGCCCTGGCCCGCTTCATCCAGCCCGACACCATCGTGCCCGAGCCGGGGGATCCCCAGGCGCTGAACCGGTACAGTTATGTGCTCAACAACCCGTTGCGGTACAATGACCCTACGGGGCATGATTGGCATCGCGTGCTTCCACATCCTGATGGGTGGCCAGTTCTCCCGCGCCCTAATGGCTGGCCGCCCAATTCCACCCCGGCACCGTCGTCTACACCTGTAGATACGACACCCTCAAAACCTACCCCGACACCATCACCAGCAGGGGCCGCAGAGACTTGGTTAGGGAAGATTGAGGAAAGTTTATCCGGTTTGCAACTGCTGCCGCGAAGCATAGGCGTTGGTGGGCATCTAAGTGGCGGTTTGGGGGTATATGGAGACGTTGGAGTATATCTCATCGCCAAGGACATCACTACTGGTGACCGTCAATACTTGCAACCTTATGTCGGTGGCGGTGGTACAACTGGCATATTTGGTGAAATTACGCCAGTTATCTTTATCAGCAATGCGCCTTTGGAGAAATGGCCGGGCTGGAGCGTAAATGCTGGTGTGAGTCTTGAAGTGTTCTTCTCTGTTGGGGTTGACGTAGTAGCGTGGAGAGACAAGCAGGGGCATCTTTATTTTGGCGTCCAGATTTCACCTGGCGTCGGAGTAGGCGGTAGTCCAGAATTCGCTCTTCCCGTTGAGTTTCACGGTGGCTTATCATACATGTTTAATGCTTGGAGGCGAAAGAAATGACATGGAGCGACATTTTCATCATTGGCACTGCTATGCTTCTCTCGTGGGGAATCGGATTTGTGATGCTCGGATTTCCGGGAGGGGTCTATAAGTATCTCCTTCGCAAAATGGCAGAACTGGCGTTGTGGCTTGCTGAGCGTTCTGATTGGGTTCGCCTAACTTGGACCCAAATACGGGTATGGACCCCAAAGGGAAAAATCACGTATTATGAAATGTTGCAATATGAGGCTCAGGATCCTGAAAAGGCAATCCGAACATATGCCCCCTGGGCAATCCCAGTGGCTCGTTTTTTTGCGCTTGTTTGGTTAGGGGTAACAATTTGGGATACTATTGGATTTCTGCGAGACCTGTTTGGAGGCTGAGCATGGGAAAGTAACCATGCCGAAGACTATCCATAAGTCGTGGGGGCGAGGCAGTAGCAGAGCAGCGCTACCTGCCCTTCGGCGGCCTGCGCTGGCGCACCCACACGCCCCTACCCACCGACCGCCAATACACGGGCCAACGCTGGGATGAAGACCTGGGCCTCTACGACTACCGCGCCCGCACCTACGACCCGGCCCTGGGCCGCTTCATCCAGCCCGACACCATCGTCCCCGAGCCGGGGGATCCCCAGGCCCTGAACCGCTACAGTTATGTGCTCAACAACCCGCTGCGGTACAATGACCCCAGTGGGCATAAACCGATACCGGATGACGACCCTAACTTTTGGCGGGACTTGACCCGCTGGCTGGTTCAGGAAGCCAATCGTGACGCTACCTTGCCTGAGATTATCTCCATACGCTTTTGCAACCAAATATTCCTCGTTAATCCTCGCTCTCCATTGGCACACCAGGCAAAGGCCTTGGCTTATTACATGTTCTATCAAATCGTGCACGATAGTGGACCATGGGATTTTAAGGATAAAATCAGTGTTGTGTTAGATGGTAAGAAGGTGCGTTTGGGAGGCCACTGGTTTGAATACTCAACCCCTGGTAACATCCTCTACGGCTTTAATGGTGCAGCCGCAGGGTTCAGGTTGGAGGAGTTGCACGTCGGCGCAGGCATTGCTCAGTTGCGCGACCACCTCTTGGAAGGCGCCCCCTTAGGCCCGGTTGACACCTTGCTCGATACCCCAGACGATTACTACGCCGTTGAATTCGGCTATCGCCTCTACAAAGAGGCCTACGAACCTGACCAAACTCTGACCGTTGCCGAGTTCAACGCTTTATTGGCTCAGTATGACCATTTAGAGCAAATGGCACTGGTGGAAGCACCACCGCCGGAGCCAGCGCCCAGAGGGGTAGAAGGCGACTGGCCTTATGGGCCGGGATATTTCAACGGCAACCTGCAACCTTGGCCTGCGTTCTTGTTCCCCAGTTTTTCGGAAAGATAGGAGGCAGGGTCCATGCAAATCGTGAAGCGAAAATGGGCGTGGGGGTTGCTCCTTTTGGGCATCGTATTAGGGGGATGTTACTTCTTGAAAGGGTGCTATATCTTGCAAACGCCACCGGCCCGCGATTGCCCAATAGAGCGTTTGGTGTTAGACGAAAGAGTCTTCCCCGGCGAGGCGACAGCAGAACCCATTCTCTCCCCGTTGCCGCGTGCTGCTTGGGAGTCAGCAGGCCGGGGCGTTTTCTTGAAAACGGGAGGAAGTTTCCTACATGACATTTACCGCTACCGCACGGCTGAGCGGGCGGCCAGAGAATTTGAGAAGCGGAAGCGGCTAATCTTCGTTGAGACGGCGACCAGCGGTCCTTGGGAGACGCCCTCTGAGGTGACATATCGCAGTCCCATTGCTGACCGGTATTACCTTGCGTGCGGCATGGAGCACAAAATTTACATGTGCTTCATGCTGGCCCAATACGAGGAATACTATGTGTTGCTCAACGCCCACATTGAGGGAGGAATGACGTTCGAGGCCTTGGAACAGGCCCTGCGGGCCATTGACGAACGGATGGCTCGATGTCTGGGTAAGCCCTGGCCACCCAAACCGGGCACGCCTTGAGCTTCACTCCGGTCCAATTTTGAGGTAGCGAAGAGGGCTGAGGAAAAGTTGGGTTATAGATGGCGGCTCAGGAGGTGAGTAATGTCGTTCCACCCAACGCCCCCAGGTTGGAAAAGATTCTTTCTCGTCATGCTCATACTCCTTGCCATGGTTTTGGGGAGCGGATGCTGCAGAGACGAAGGTCGCGCCCAAGCAGAAAGGGTACTCCGTGAATGCCTCATCTCGGCGTCGGCTTTGCCTCAAGGGTGGGAGATTGCGGGAGGGCCCGGACCTTACGACTTGCCAGATCGCACGCTACCCGGGTGTGCCATGGGCGGGGTCACCGTGGCGTTCAACTATCCGGGGGTGGGGGAGTACGGCGCGCACGCCTACCAGGATATATTCTTGTATCAGAACGAGCAAAAAGCAGTCAAGGAATTTGAGCGCCGCGAGCCAGAGGTTTTCGGACAGTGGGCGCTGACGCCCTGGGAAGAACCCCGACGCCCCCTTAACCTTTCCGCCGACGCCTGGCGTGCTGCTTGCGCTCAAATCGATGGCGCTCCCGTAAGCCGTTCCCCAATCACCGTTTGTGGGATTTGGGCGCGTTATGGCGCCTTGCTGACGGAGTTCAGCACCTGGCAGTCCTCGCCGTACATGAGCATGGACGATTTTGCTCGTGTGGCGCAAAGGTTGGACGAACGGATGCGGGAATGTGAGGTTATCGTCCAGCAGAAGATACCTGCCCCATGAATTTTGCGTGAACGGTTTGGGGGCTTCTCCAAAGGCGCGCTGAGCCGAGCCCGAGACGCCACGCTGCAGCAAGGCCAAACCGCCCCCTTGGGTAGTGACCCGACCCTGGTCGTGGCGCGGCAGAACGGCCAAGAGCAGGCGGGCATTGTGCTCAGTTTCACCGGAATCCACCTGC
>JALUBW010000237.1 GCA_027044735.1 Anaerolineales bacterium | reverse complement strand
TCGCTTGGGGCTACGAAAACCGCCTGCTGGCCGCCGCGCAAACCGGCGAGCAGGTCAAAGCCCCACGCCTTCAAACTTTTGAGTTTCACCTCAATTTCAGCGGGGATTTCGCCCCACTGTTCGCGCACAAAGGTGTTCAACATGCGCTGATGCCTGCGCTTGAGTTCCTCGGCGCTGAGTTTTTTCTTCTTGCCCATGATTGCCTCCTGAAAGTCTGAATTGGTAGCCAGCCGCGCGGGTTTCCCTGCGGCACTTCATTATGAAGCACCAATGCAATAATTTCATTAGCAAAATGTTAGCAGAATATCAGAGCCGCGCCGGCATCCGACACAAAACGTAATTACCTACCTGAAAGCGCTACAGTGGCTTTTCGCCCTCACCTTACCCCCGCTGCGCGCCCCCTCTCCTCTCCCAATGGGAGAGGAGAGGGGGCTGAGCCGCCGCGAAGCAAGGCTCTGGGGGAGTGGTGAGGGCGAGTAAGGTGTAATGTTGTTTCATGGCATGGCAGAGTTATTGGAATTAGGACTTACGCAGTTGCCCGTAGAAGTGCTCGTTTCTGGTTGGCTGACAAATCGCCTTGTATCACCTTTGGGGTTTGATCTCTCCCTTCCCCCGCTACGGCAACGCTATCGCGTCGCCGTAGCCGCCCCCTTCCCTCCCTTACTAAGGGAGGGAAGGGGGCAGATGAGCCGAGCGCAGGCGAGGCTCATCGGGGGATAGGAGAGATTTGGTAAACGGCTGAAGTTTTGTCAGTCAATCAGGCGCTCGTTTTCATGTCATGGCGAGCCGCCATAGGCGGCGGAGCCATCTCCCACACGGTGAGGGAGACCGCTTCGTCGGCCTACGCCCGCCTCGCGGTGACATAAAGCAGGGGAACTGCGTAACTCCTAGGAATATTGCTTGTCAACCTCATTTTCGGCGCAGGGCAGGTAGTTACATGCTCACACAGAGAACACGGAGAACACAGAAGACACGGGGAGCGTATTCCCATCCGCAAGCGCTTTTTGGAGTGCGGCGCCTTGGCACTGCTTTGGAAAGCAACGGCTCGTCGCCGCACTCCAAAGGAAACGCAGCCGACAGAGGCGTTTTGCCACCACGTACACCACGTAGGTAATTACCACAAAACCCGCTCAACGGCGCAAAAAAAGCCGCCGACAACCTCGGCGGCTTTACACAAACTTTTCAGCGAACTCAAATTCCGGTCATGTAGGCAATGCCTATTCCGCCGGGCCCAACATGGGTGCCGACCACGGGGCTTACGGTGGTGAACAGCACCTCTTCGGGCTCAAGCATGGGCGTAATTTGCTCCATCACTTCCCGCGCTTTTTCTTCGGCGTTGATGTGGCCTATCGCCAAGTGAATGGGGTGGCGGCCGCGAGTGCGCTCAACGGCAATTTCAATCATGCGTCTGAGGGCGCGCCGCTGGGTGCGCACTTTTTCCAGCGGCTCAACCCGCCCATCGCGCACCTCCAAGATAGGTTTGATGCCAAGGGCAGTGCCAAACCAACGGCTCGCGCCGCCAATTCTGCCGCCGCGGTGCAGAAATTCCAGCGTTTTCACGGTGAGCAAAAAGCCGCTGTTTTCCCGCGCCTTTTCTACCATAGCCTTGGCCTCGGCCAGCGAAGCGCCATCGGCCGCGGCGCGAGCCCCTGTCAGCGCGTGAAAGCCCAATTCCATTGCCGTGGAAAGCGAATCCACAATTTCAATGTTGTCCGCGCCGAGTTCCTGCTTCGCCTGTTCGGCCACTTTGATTGTGCCCGACATTCGTGAAGAAATCACCACCGTGAGGATGTCGTAGCCTTCATCCAACAAGCGGCTGAAGGTGTCCATAAAATCTTTCAGCGAAGCCTGTGAACTCGTCGGCAGGGTTTTGCTGGTGGCGAGCCGCGGGTAAAATTCCTCGGGGGTTATGTCAACGCCATCGCGGTAAGTTACCCCATCCCATATCACCAGCAAGGGCACAACGCTGATGTTGTATTTTTCGCGCAATTCTTGCGGAATGTAGGACGTGCTGTCGGTAACTACTGCAACGGGCTTGGTCATAG
>JALUBW010000236.1 GCA_027044735.1 Anaerolineales bacterium | reverse complement strand
TTTAGCTCATCAATATTGCCGGCAAAATACTCATATTGACGATAACCTTGCCAGATGTAGGCATTCCCTATACGGGTATTTTCATAAGAGTGTCCAAAATCATAAGAAGATGTACGGTTGACTTTAACTTCTGTAACATCAACACCATTGATATAGAGTTTGGGTGTATGGGTGTTTCCATCATATGTAAATGTAATGTGATACCAGCTGTTTGGTGTAATAGCTACTTTGTTTGGATTGGAGTATACATGAATAACCTCTACTCCTCCCGGACTCCAGTAAACAAATTCTGCTCTATTATTCATTATCATAAAAGAGTATTCAGGATTATGTTTACCGATGATCAGCTCTTTACAGCTGCTACCGCTGCTGCATTCTGCTCTAACCCACGCACTGATACTAAAACTATCGTTTTTACTCCAGTGAAAATCGTGGTTAAGAAGGATATATTGCTGTTTATTTCTGTTAAACGCTGCACTTCTACAGATAACTTTTTGTTGAGTGGTAGGTGTAGCTCCATTTATAGCTTTTCCATTGTATCCATGTCCCGTGCTATCCTTTACATCATAGCTATTTCCTGACCATTGACAATCATCAAAGCGGTACTCTGCAAGTAGATTGATAGTTTGCGGTACTATACAGCTTTTGCATTGGCGTTGTGTACCATCATAATTCTTACCGCTCTTTTGATTGTAGTAGATTTGGCGGATTTTACTCTCACTTAATGTGCCTTTGAAGATCATAACCTCATCGATATAGCCGCTAAATACATAGCAGTCCCGTCCATTTTGCTCAAGTCCCCCTACGCGTGCACTATTAGTAACATATGCATTGCGTTGGTAAGCAGAGCCAGTAATACCTTTGTAATGAATTTTTTGTAGGTTCTGTTTTATGCCATCAATATAGAGTTGAGATTGATAGACATCTCCATTGACAAATATAGCAGTAATATAGTGCCATCCATTTTTGAGCCAAGGAGCATGCACACCATAGAGATCGTTATTGAGGGTATTGAAACCAAAATAGCCGTCATATACTAAATAGAGTGTATACTTTTTCCAGCTAAACGGCATTGTGGCATTATTGCGTCCGTCCCAATACATCCAAAAAGAGACTGTTGTAGTAGCACCGTTTTGTGTAGGGACATTGATATTATCTATTGCAACAGAGCCTTTATAAGAGCCATAAAATTTAGCAGAGCGGCAAAGCACTTTTTGCTCATCTGTCGTATTGATAGGAGAGCCAACTTTGTGTGCGGTGGTATTACCGGTACTATCTTTAATAACCTCTTTATTCCAGTCACACTCATCAAAATGGTAATCTGCCAGTAGTTGTGTTACCTCTTGCGGTTTGTTAACTCCTATAGTGAAACTAGAGCTGTTATCTCCTGTGTAAACATCTGTGCCGTTGTAATTTTCTACATGTGCGGTGTTTGTTTGTGTGCCGCTTTGAGTTACTTTTGCACGGTAAAGAATATTTTTTGTTGTACCAGGTGCATAGTTAAGGTTATAACCAGAGCAGCTTAAAAGGTGTGCTGAAGTAGAGCAGTTGATATTGTAAGGTTTGTCTATTACATTGAGAAGCTCTAAACCGCTTGGAAGATTATCTTTAATAGTAAGATTTTGTAGTGTGGCTTCAGCATCCGATTTGTTACCAAATGTTAATTGGTAAGTAAGAATATCGCCAACTTTTGCTGTAGTTTGGTTATTTGCAGTGCGTTTTGTCACAAATGGTGAAGTTTTATCTTCTACCGGAACCTGATGACACTCTCTTCTATATTTTGTACATGTATAACCACTGCAAGAGCGATAAGAGTATCTCTCATAGTGTCCTCGGCTACATACTCGTCTTGTTGTAGAGACCCAGCGTCTAGAGCATACGCGTCTGCGCACAGGTACCCTTCTGCAAGAGCAGCGTGTGATATAGTGGCAGTGGCAACGACCACATCTACCTCTACTACATACTCTTTGTCTATAGCAGTAGCGACGAGTTACATAGGTGGTACGGTAGCAACATTTTGTAGTCCAGTATCCACTTCTTACATAACG
>JALUBW010000235.1:4653-7558 GCA_027044735.1 Anaerolineales bacterium | reverse complement strand
ATAGCGTCGCGGCGAACCGTTTGACCTCGCTCACAAGAGGAGCAAGTAGTACAAATTCACGGCAATTTTCTCATCGCTTTGGTTTTGCTATTTTAGAAAATTTGGGTACAATAAAGGAACACAGGAATCGTTGTGTCCGAATTACGTTCAAGTTCCATTTCATCTGCTTCAGGAGGTGTTGCCGAACAACGTTGCTCTGTTACCAAGTTTTCATCCACTTCTCACCGCTTCTCAGCACTTCTCTGAAAGGAGGAGAAAAATGAAACGCTCATGGTGGATTCTCATAGCAGTGCTCTTGATAGGTGCACTCGCCCTAACCGCTTGCGGCGGGCAACAACCCACCAAGGCCGCCCCTGCCGGAGGTAATCAGGGCGGCAACCAAGGGGTAAGCCAACAAACCGGCGCCAAGCAACTCACCTTCGGCATCCTGCTGGTCGGTCCCTATAACGACCACGGCTGGAGCCAAGCACACTACGACGCCGCAAAAACCGTAGCCAAGAAACTCAACGCCAAAATGCTTTATGTGGATAAGGTCAACCCGGCCGACCGCCCCGGCACAACCGCCGAGCAGTTAGCGGAAGACCTTGTCTCCAAAGGCGCAAAGGTCATCATCTTCAACTCCGATGACATGAAAGACTCGGCCTTAACATTTGCACAGGCGCACCCCGACATCTTCGTAATTCACGCCTCGGGCGACAACGCATGGAAAGAGGGCAAAGACTACAAAAACCTGCCCAACCTTTCCAACGTGATGGGCAAAATGATTTATGGCAAGATGATTGCCGGGTGCGCTGCGGCTATGACCACCCAAACCGGCAAACTTGGCTACCTTGGCCCCCTCATCAACGACGAAACTCGCCGCTTGGCCTCTTCGGCCTACTTGGGCGCTAAATACTGCTGGGAGCACTACCGCAACAAAGACCCCAAAGACCTCAAGTTCAAGGTCACTTGGATTGGCTTTTGGTTCAACATTCCGGGCGTGACCTCTGACCCCACTCAGGTAGCCGATGAATTCTTCAACAACGGCTACGACGTGGTGCTCTCGGGCATTGACACCACCGAAGCCCTTGTGGAAGCCAAGAAATTCCACGATCAGGGCAAGAAAGTTTACGCAGTGCCTTATGACTATCGCGAAGCCTGCGAAGAAGCGCCCGAAGTCTGCTTGGGTGTCCCCTACTTCAACTGGGTGCCCGGCTACACCAAACTGCTGAAATCGGTGCAGGATGGAACTTGGAAGTCCACCTTCTTGTGGCTCGGCCCCGATTGGAACAACATCAACGACCCCAACACCTCTTCCATCGGATTTGAACCAGGCGATGCTCTTTCGGACGACGCTTCCGACGCGGTCACCAAGTTTGAAACCGAACTTGCAAACGGGCTTCAACTTTGGAAAGGCCCGCTCAAACTGCAAGACGGCACGCTCTACCTGAAAGACGGCCAAGTCGCCACCGACCAGCAAATCTGGTACTTACCGCAATTGCTGGAAGGCATGGAAGGCCAAAGCGTGCCTCAGAAGTAAAAATTCTTTCGGGGGAAGCCTCCGCGCGGGGCTTCCCCCGTTTTGTATCGCCCTCACCCCTGCCTCAAAACTTTCAGGGGCGGACAGCCTCCCCTGAAGAGAAAAATTTTTTGGCGGATTCGCCGCCAAAATAGCAACAAGTTTTCTCTCTTTTCCCTCCAAGAGGCGGGAAGGACGAGGGCATGAGCAGCCCCTGTCCGCCTTTGAACCTCAAAACGACCACGCGACGCCAAAAACAACGCCATGAAAATAGAATTACGCAACATCCACAAATTCTTCGGCCCGGTTCACGCCAACAACAACATAACCCTGAGCATTCCATCCGGAAGTATCCAAGGGCTTTTGGGGGAAAACGGAGCAGGCAAAAGCACTTTGATGAAAATACTTTCGGGCTATCTACGCCCCGACCAAGGCGAAATTCTCTTGGACGGGGAGCCTTTGGTGCTCCATTCACCGGCAGACGCCATCCGCGCGGGCATCGGCATGTTGCACCAAGACCCGCTTGACTTCCCGCCGATGAAAGTGCTGGACAACTTCATGATGGGCTACCCGCGCG
Source organism: Anaerolineales bacterium (assembly GCA_027044735.1). Classification (GTDB taxonomy): domain Bacteria; phylum Chloroflexota; class Anaerolineae; order Anaerolineales; family DRMV01; genus JALUBW01. The sequence continues at coordinate 5,483 of JALUBW010000235.1, read as the reverse complement.
GCCTCGGCCTCCCCAAGCGCGAAGCGCGCGAGGCTTTGCTTTCGCTCGCCGAGCAATTCGGATTTTCGCTTGACCCCGATGCCTACGTAGACACCCTCACAATAGGCGAGCGCCAACAGTTAGAAATTCTTCGGTTATTATGGCTGGGGGCAAAAATTCTCATTTTTGACGAACCGACAACCGGCATCAGCGCCCAGCAAAAAGAAAAACTTTTTGCTGCCCTGCGCCGATTGGCCGCAGAAGGCAAAACCATCATCTTCGTAACCCACAAACTTGAAGAAGTGGAAGTGTTGTGCGACCGCGTAGCAGTGTTGCGCGCCGGCAAACTTGTGGGCGAAGCATACCCGCCTTACAACTTGGACGACTTGGTACGCATGATGTTCGGCAAGGTCATTTCAAAAGGCAAGCGGATAGAAATTCCGCTCGGCGAGCCGGTGCTCCAAGTGAAAGACCTTGCCGTTGAAGACTACCGCCTTCGCATTGAAGGGGTAAATTTGGAAGTGCGCGAAGGCGAAGTTATCGGGCTGGCCGGCATGGAAGGGAGCGGCCAGCGCCACCTCCTGCGCGCCTGTGCAGGCCTAATCCGCCCCGTGGGCGGTGAAATTTGGGTTGACGGCGAAAACATGACCGGCAAAACCTACCATTCTTTCCTGCGCAAAGGTGTGGCCTACCTGCCAGCCGACCGCATGAAGGAAGGATTGGTGCCCGGTCTAACCCTGAGCGAGCACTTTGCCCTTGCACAGGAACATACAGGATTTGTGATAGACCGCGAAGCCGTGCTGAAACGCACTGAAGAACACATCAAGCGCTTCAACATCCGCGGCCGCCCC
>JALUBW010000235.1:0-4553 GCA_027044735.1 Anaerolineales bacterium | reverse complement strand
CCGCTGCTGCTGGCAACCGCCGGGCTGCTGGTTACCTTTGCCGCAGGGCAATGGAACATCGGCGTAGAAGGCCAAATAGTGCTCGGTGCAATTTTCACCACATGGGTGATGCGCTCCCTGCAACACACAAACACCCCTGCCGCAATTGTGCTGATTTTGGCCTTCATAGCAGGCGCTTTTGGCGGCGCTATTTGGTCGGCTTTTGCTGGTATCCTCAAAGTTTACGGCGGAGTAAACGAAATTTTCGGCGGTTTGGGCTTGGATTTTGTGGCCGTCGCGCTAATCCTCTGGCTGATTTTCGGGCCTTGGAAGCGCCCGGGCATTGGCTCAATGAGCGGCACCGAGCCTTTCCCCCACAGGCTATGGCTGCCGACCATCCACGGCACAAGGCTAAGCCTGTGGGCACTGGCAATCGGCTTGGTGAGCATCGGCGTGGTTTACTTCTTGCTCACGGGCACCTACTTTGGCCTAAAACTCAAAGCCGTGGGACGCAACCCCAAAGCGGCTTATCTGATGGGAATCCCCACCACAAAATACTTGATGGGAGCGTTTGTTATCTCCGGCATTTTTGCCGGATTAGCCGGTGCGGTGCAGGTTACCGCGGTTTATCACCGGCTGATACCGGCCATTTCCAGCGGCTACGGCTGGCTGGGCTTGATGGTATCAATGCTCATCAACTTCCAAGCGGCGTGGGCAGCGCCCGTCACATTCTTCTTTGCCGCGCTCAACATCGGCAGCATCCAACTGCCCATCATGCTGAAATTGGATTCCTCGCTATCGGGCGTGCTTCAGGGCGCTTTAGTGCTCTCCTTCCTCCTGCTTGAGGGAGCGCGCCGACGCTGGGTCAAACGCCGCGAGGAGGCAAAAAATGAGTAGCCACGAAATCATCATCGGACTCGCAGGTGTGCTGTTCACGGCCGCGCCGATAGTGTTTGCAACCATAGGCGAAACTTTTACCGAAAGAGCAGGCGTGATCAACCTCTCGGTCAACGGCACGATTTTGCTTTCGGCCATGTCTTCATTTGCTGTGGCGGTCAGCACGCACAGCATTTTTTGGGGCTTTGTGGCAGGAATCGTGGTAGGCATGGGCGTCGCGCTCACGGTAGCGTTTTCAAGCATTGCGCTAAAGCAATCGCAAGTAGCCGTGGGCTTTGTGCTCACGCTGATGACGCGGGATTTGGCCTACTTCCTCGGCAACCCCTACATGGGCTTGCAGGGGCCACGGGTACACAACTGGCCTATTCCGGTGCTGAGCAAAATACCGGTGCTTGGAACACTCTTGTTCAACTTTGACCCGCTTACCTATTTCAGTTTCATTCTGATAATTGCCGCTTGGTGGTGGATTTTCCACACGCGCCCCGGGCTGATTTTGCGCGCCATCGGCGAGCGCCCGGCCGCGGCTTATGTTCGCGGCGCGCCCGTGAACAAACTACGCTACCTCTACACAGCATTGGGCGGCGCGCTGGTCGGCCTTGCCGGGCCCACCTACTCGCTCAGCGTGAAAGCAGGCTGGAAGGGCACGATCTCGGGCTTGGACGGCATAGGGTGGATTGCCTTGGCGCTCACCATTTTCGGCGGATGGGATCCGGTACGGGGTGCGTTTGGGGCATACTTGTTTGCCTTGCTCCAGTGGCTCGGTTTGGTATTGCAGCCTTACATGCCGAACATTCCCTCACAGGTTCTGCAAGTAGCGCCGTTCCCGCTAATGATTTTGACCCTGCTGTTCGTGAACATCGGCAACACCGAATGGGTAAAGCGGACTTTGGCGGGCTTGCCGCCGGACGCGCGGCGCTGGGCTACACGCATACTGCGCTGGATGCAGGTTGTGCCGCCCTCGGCGCTGGGCACAACTTTTGAGGAAGAGTGAACCCAAAAACGTCAAGCACTCTGCGCGAAAAAGAGGGCACGGTTTTTCCCGTGCCCTCTTTGTTTGAGTATGCTGATGCTCACAGTTTCGGGAAGCGGGGCAAAACCACCGCCGCGGCAGGCACAGGCACTTTGTCGCCGACCTCCAACTCGGCGGGCGGCTTCACGCCCTTGCGCTGGCGCTTTGCGCCGCTTATCACGAAAATCGGCGTGCCGGGGGTAGTGTACTTCAACGGCACAAACGCCTGCCCAACCAAATAGCCTTCGGTATCAATGGCGCAACTGGTAACCACGCCAATCACCTTGCCGTGGCGGTCAAGCACCGGGTCGCCGAGGTGCGCCATCCGCACCGCCTTGTCGTTGAAGCGAAAGCGCACAACTTCGCCCGTCCGCTTGGATTCGCGCTCAAGGTAAGCCGCGCGCCCGATAAACCACGGCTTGTAGGTCTTCACAAACTTGCCAAAGCCCGCCTCGCCCACGCCGAGGTTCAATTCGCCGCCCATTTCGTGCCCGTAAAGCGGCAAACCGGCTTCGGTGCGGAGGGAATCGCGCGCCCCAAGCCCGCACGGCTTCAAGCCAAAAGGCTCGCCGACTTTGAGAAGCGCCTCAAACAGTTCCGCCGCGCGGTCGGGGTGCACAAACAGTTCGTACGCCATTTTCTCGCCGGTGTAGCCCGTGCGCGAAACCACAAGGTCAAAGCCGCCGATGTTCAACTCCGCCAACTGCGTGCGCTTCAGGCGGCGGATGCGGCGCTGGGCGGCGGGGTCGGCGCCCAAGGCAAAGAGAACCTCGCGCGACCGCGGTCCCTGCAGGGCAATATCCACGCGCATATCGGCGCCCGCCTCGGGCGAGCGCAGGTTGCGCAGCACCACGCCGCGCCCAAACGCCCGCGCCCACGGGCGCTCGCGGTCCACCATCACCTTGCCCTCGCGCACGGCGTTCAGCCAAGCCCAATCCTTGTCATCGTTGGCGGCATTCACCACCAGCAGGTACTTTTCCTCACCGCGGCGGTAAACCAGCAGGTCGTCAATCACATTGGCGTCGGGGTCTAAAAAGTGGGTGTAGCACGATTCGCCGACCGCCAAATGCCCAATGTCGTTAGCGCAAACGCTATCCAAAAATGCCGCGGCATCCGGCCCTTCGGCTTGGTAAACGCCCATGTGCGCCACATCAAACAAACCGGCGGCTTGGCGCACCGCGCGGTGCTCCTCCAACACCGAAGAGTACCAAACCGGCATTTCCCAACCGGCGAAAGGCACCATTTTCGCGCCGAGTTTCTTGTGCAGGTCGTAAAGCGGCGTGCGGCGCAGTTCGGCAGGCTCTTCCTCCTGCCATGTGAAGGGCGGCAGGGGCTCGGCTTTTGCCGTCTCGCCAATGCCCACAAAATAGGGCTTGCGGAAATCGGTAGCCTCCCCTTGCGCTTTTGGGGGCTCGCCGTCGCCAGCCTCAGCAACCCAAACCGGGCCGGAAATTTTGCGCTTTAGGTCGGGGTCGCCAAAGTCAATGTATCCATCCGAAAGGTCGCGCAAATAAGCCACGGTAGAAGCGGTTTTTTCGCGCGGCAGCCAGAGATAAAATCGCTTCGCTTCCAGCCGTTCAAGCACGCCCTCCACCGCGCCATCGGGCGTGTGGATTACGGTGGGGGTGCTTTCGCCGTCCTTCAGCACTTCCACATCGGCGCTGAGCGCAAAGTTGAGGAATTGGCGCACGCGTTCGCCGCCGAGTTCGTAGCGGAGGTAAGGCGCGTCGCCCGCGAGCGGGTCGTCAATGTAGTAAAAGTGGGGGTAGCCGTGGCGCGGCGGTTCAAAATCAATGCCCGCCTGCTCGGCGAGGTCGCGCACGCGCAGTTTTGCCTCTTCCAGCACATGGAAATCAACCTTGGCGCGCTGTTTACCGTCCACCGTGTAGGGCTTGGTAGCAAAGAGCACGTCGGCAATGATATCGGCAAGTTGGCGGGTCAGCGCCTCATCAAAGCCGCGCTGGGTTATCCAAGGAGTGCCCAAACGCACGCCGCTGGGGTTTTTGGCACCCTTATCGCCGGGGATGGTGTTGCGGTTGGTAACGATGCCGACAACGTCAAGTATGCGGGCGGCTAAATCGCCGGAAAGGGTAGTGCCGTCTTCGCCGCGCACCGACTTGCAGTCAATGTTGGTGAGGTGCGTGTTTGTGCCGCCATAGGGGATGCGGAAGCCGCGCTCGCGCAAGCGCTCGGTGAGGGCGATGCAGTTTTTCACCGTTTGGTGCTGAAGTTGGCGGAATTGCTCGGTTTTGGCGAGTTTGAAAGCCAACGCCATCGCGGCGAAAACGTTGACATGCGGTCCCCCCTGCTCGCCGGGGAAGACGGCGCGGTCAAGTTTGCGCGCCAGCACGGGGTTGAGCGTGAGCAAAACCGCACCGCGCGGCCCATCCACCGTTTTGTGGGTGGTGAACGAAATCACATCGGCATAGCCGAGCGGCGAGGGGTAAGCCCCGCCAATCACCAAGCCAGCCACATGAGCGATGTCGGCGAGCAGGTATGCGCCCACTTTGTCGGCAATTTCGCGGAAGCGAGCCCAATCCACCGCCCACGGGTAGGATGAGTAGCCGGCGATAATCATGCGCGGCTTGTGCTCCAGCGCTAACGCTTCAACCTGCGAGTAGTCAATTTGCTCGGTTTCGGGGTCAATTGTGTAGTGGACGATGTTGTA
>JALUBW010000234.1 GCA_027044735.1 Anaerolineales bacterium | reverse complement strand
CTTGGCGCCTCTTTGCGCCTCTGCGGTACTTATCCACCAATTGGGAGCGCCTTATCCCGATGTTAGATTTTTATTTGAGAACACAAGTTCTTCGCACATCGCTGAAAACTTTGGTAGAATGTTAGTGGGATCCACGGGGGAAGGGAGAAATTCATTGCCTTCCCCGCAAGTTTCCCCTGCAATTTAGGTAAGTGAAGGAGGCAGTACCTTGGCTGGAATGGATAAATTCACGCAGAGAGCGCGGCGGGTGCTGGCGCTGGCTTATCAAGAAGCCGAGCGTATGCGCAAGCCCCGCGTCGGCACCGAGCACCTGCTTCTCGGCTTGGTGCGCGAGGAGGGCGGTATTGCCGGTCGCGTCCTGCGTCAACTTGGGTTAGACCCCGACCGCGTTCAGGAATTTGTTGAACGGATGACCGGCATTGGTTATTCAAGCGGCGGGCAAATTGGGCTTTCGGAAAATACGCAAAAGGCGCTTGAACTGGCTGTGGATGAATCCCGCCGCATGGGGCATCAGTACGTTGGCACTGAGCACCTGCTTTTGGCTCTGCTCAGGCTGCCCGAAAGCACGGCGATGAAAGTGCTGGCGCGGATGGGCATTACCGCCGAGCAGGTGCGGCGGCAGACGCGCCGCGCCTTGGAGGATACTGGCTCACGCACTCCCACCCGCATCCGCGCTGGGCAGGAGCGCAAGGGCAAGGACAAAAAGGCTCCGCTCATTGACCAACTTGCAACCGACCTGACGGCGCTCGCCGCGGAGGGCAAACTTGACCCCGTGATAGGGCGCGAAACCGAAATTGAGCGCGTCATCCAAATTTTGGCGCGCCGCACCAAAAACAACCCCGCGCTCATCGGCGAGCCCGGCGTGGGCAAAACCGCCATTGTAGAAGGACTTGCCCAGCGCATCGTTGAGGGCGATGTGCCCGCGCCGTTACTGGGCAAGCGGGTGCTTCAGTTGGATGTGGGCTCGCTTGTGGCGGGCACGATGTACCGCGGCCAGTTTGAAGAGCGGCTAAAGCGCGTCATTGACGAACTGAAAGCCTCGGACGCCATCCTGTTCATTGACGAATTTCACATGCTCGTCGGCGCAGGCGCGGCTGGCTCGGCAGTGGATGCCGCCAACATCCTCAAGCCCGCCCTTTCCCGCGGCGAAATTCAGGTGATCGGCGCTACCACGCTTGAGGAGTACCGCAAGTACATTGAAAGCGATTCCGCGCTGGAGCGCCGCTTCCAGCCCATCACCGTGGACGAGCCCACCGTTGAGGAAACGATTGAAATCCTCAAGGGCATCCGTCCGGTTTACGAAGAGCACCATCACCTGACAATTTCGGATGAAGCGTTAGAAAGCGCCGCCAAACTCTCGGCGCGCTATGTCAGCGACCGCTTTTTGCCCGACAAGGCAATTGACCTGATAGACGAGGCTTCTTCACGCGTCCGCATGTACAAGAGCAGTATGGCGCAGGAAAGCCGCCGCATCATTGAAAACCTGCGCTCGCTCAAAGAGCGCCTTGTGCTCGCGCTGGAAAACAACGAAGCCGAAGAAGCCTACCGCTTGCAGGAAGAAATCCGTTCCCTTGAAAACCAACTTGAAAGCCTGCGCACCGAGTGGGATAGGGAAACCAGCCCCACAGTGACCTCGGAGGACATAGCCGAGGTTGTCTCAATGTGGACGGGCGTGCCCGTCATGCAATTGGCGCAGACCGAATCTGAGCGGCTGCTGCACATGGAAGAGGAACTCGGCAAGGTCATCATCGGGCAGGATGAGGCGATCAAAGCCATTGCCAAAGCGGTGCGGCGGGCGCGCGCTGGCCTCAAAGACCCGCGCCGCCCCATCGGCTCGTTCATCTTCCTCGGGCCTACCGGCGTGGGCAAAACCGAACTCACCAAGGCTTTGGCTCGTTTCCTCTTTGGCTCGGAAGACGCGCTCATCCAACTTGATATGTCGGAATTTATGGAGCGCCACACCACCAGCAGGCTGGTGGGCGCGCCTCCCGGCTATGTGGGCTACGAAGAGGCGGGGCAACTCACCGAAGCCATCCGCCGCCGCCCTTACTCCATCATTGTCTTTGACGAAATTGAAAAAGCCCATCCCGAAGTACACAACATGCTCCTCCAAATTCTGGAGGAAGGGCATCTGACCGACGCCAAAGGGCATAAGGTTGACTTCCGCAATACACTTATCATCATGACCTCCAACGTCGGGGCAGACATGATAAAGCGGCAGGCTTCGTTGGGCTTTGCGCTTCAGCGCGATAAAGAGTTGGAAGAGAAATTTACCTTCCAAGAAATGCGCAAGAAGTTGCTGGAATCGCTAAAGCGCACGTTCCGCCCCGAGTTTATCAACCGTGTAGACGCGGTGATAATTTTCCGCCCGCTGAGCGAGGAAGACATCCGCCGCATTGTGAACCTTGAGTTGGATAAGGTGCGGGCGCGGCTTGCCGAGCAGCACAACATGGGCTTGACGGCAGACGAAAAAGCAGTGGCGCGGCTGGCGGAACTCGGCTACGACCCCGAAATGGGCGCTCGTCCTCTCCGCCGCGTTATCCAACAGAAGGTGGAAGACCCAATTTCCGAGGCTTTGCTCGCCGGAGAATTCAAAGAAGGCGATACGGTGCTTGTAACGGTGGACGAAGAAGGCGAAATTGTGCTTCGCCCTTCCGAAAAAGAGCCCGAAGCAGATCTCCCTGAACTGCCGGAACCGGCGGTTTAGGCCCTGATATTGCAACGCGACGGCTCGGCGTTTTGCCGAGCCGTTTGTCGTTCATAGCAGCGGGCGGGCTTGCCACCCGCAGGTCGGATTTCCCGCTCAAAATTTGTTAGGGCTTACGTAGTTGCTCATAGAAGCGCTCGTTTTCATGTCATGGCGAGCCGCCGTAGGCGGCGAAGCCATCCCCCAGATGATGGGGGAGGCCGCTTCGGCGGTCGTAGACCGCCTCGCGGCGACATGAAGGAGGAGAACTGCGTAACTCCTATTTGTGTTGAGGGTGTGAAATGACCAAAATTCCAGTGGGGGGCGTCTGCAGGTGAAAGCCAAAACTAATTTGCCGGTGATTGAATACCGCGCGCGCCCCTTCGGCCTTGCTGAAAGGGCGGTGTGGTGGGGCGTTTTTGCGTTGCCGGCCATCGGCGTGTTGCTTTATTCGTTTGAGCGCGCCTACTTTTTCTACTCGCATTATGGGCCTGTGGCGGCGTATTGGCGGCCGCGCCCACTGTGGATGCTGGCGGCGGCGTGGGCGCTGTTGGGGCTTTTGCTCTTCTTGCGCCGCCTTCGCCGTTTGCGCTCGGTGCTGAGAATTGAGCGCACCGGTGTGGTGTTCGCCCCAAAACCTTCCAAAGCAATTTCCATCACTTGGCAGGAACTTCTGGGAGTGCGTTTTCGGCCTGCGTGGGCGAACTTGCTCGCACCTTCTGCCAAAATGTGGCTTCGCACCCGTCGCGGCGAGGTGAAAATTGACTCGCGCTTCCCCGGCTTGCCCGAAATCGCGCACGAGTTGCAAGTGCGCCTTCTGCCGCATTTGCTCCCCATTTTGCGAAAGCGCCGCGCCCGGAGCAAAGCCATCCAATTCGGCGATGTGGCTGTGTCCCCCGAAGGAATTTTCTACCGCCGCCTTTATGCATGGCGCTCAATCAAGCGCATTGCTTTAGAAGGCGGATTCCTCATGTTAGAATTGAATACCTCCAAGGTGGTGAAAATTCCCGTGCAGCGGGTGGAAAACCCCGAAGTCCTCGTCGGCTGGCTCAGAAACGAATGGTTGGCGCGGTAAAAGGCCGCATTGCGAGAGAGGAAAATGAAAGTTCCCCGAAATTTGCTTTTTTTGCTGTTGGCAGTTTTGACTTTGCTTGGCGGGTGTGCCTTTCCTACGGCGGGCGGCGCTCCGGAGACGCCTTTGCCGCCTACGCCCACACTTTCCCCCGCAGCGACCGTTACCGTGCGCGCCCATTTCCCGCAGGCCAAGGGCGATTTCACCCTCGCGGTGCTGGATGAGGTGACCGGCCTCAACATCGCGCCGCAGCGCTATCGTATGCGCCCCGTGGGGAAAGGGGCTTATCAAGCCGTCATCCATGCGCCAAAGAACACCGTGCTCAAGTATCGCTATGAGCGGCGTTCCCCCGATGGCGCGGTCCACCTTGAAGGGCTTACCGATGGCACAATTTCCCGCTACCGGCTTGCTGTGGTTTCCGGCGATATGGCGATTGACGACTGGGTAGCCCGCTGGGACGACACGGCCTACAACGGCGCGACCGGCTGGATTTTCGGGCGCATTACCGACGCCAAGGGCAACCCCATCCCTGATGTGATGGTCTCCGCTGCGGGGATGCGCACTTTTTCGCTTGCGGACGGCTCATACCGCCTTGAAGGCGTGCCCGCGGGCGTGCACAACCTTGTGGCTTATCACCCCGACGGCCGTTACGCCGTTTTTCAGCACCTTGCCGAGGTGGGAGACGGAACGGCCACCAAAGCCGATATTGCGCTTGCCCCGCGCCCGTTGGTGCAGGTGCGCTTTGTGGTGGATTTGCCCGCCGAGACTCCGCAGGGCGCACCGGTTCGCCTTGCAGGCAATTTGCTCAGCCTTGGCAACACTTTTTCCGACCTTGCAGGCGGCCTGAACACTTTGGCGGCGCTGATGCCGCGCCTGCAACCCGTTGCCCTGCACAAGTATGCCGTTACGCTGAAACTGCCCGCGGGAGCGGATTTGCGCTACAAGTACACCTTGGGCGATGGCTTTTGGAACGCCGAGCGCGACGCCAAAGGCGGATTTGTGCTCCGCCGCCTGATTGTGCCCGACCACGATGCCGAGTTCCACGACACAGTGGCTTCGTGGCGCGCCGGCGCGCAGGCTCCGGCTTGGTTTGAAGTCACCGTGCCGCCGAACACACCCGCCGGCGAGCGGATTTTTATCCAGTTCAACCCCGCCGTGTGGACTCCGCCCTTGCCGATGTGGTACATGGGCGGCCACAAGTGGGGTTACCCGCTTTACGGCCCTACCGACATCGCGGCCAAAATGCCTTACCGCTATTGCCGCGCTGGTCAGTGCGACGCCCCCAGCCGGAGTGTTCACACCTACCTCGCCAAAGGGGCGCGCGAACTCCGAGATTCCGCCGAATGGCATTGGTGGGGCAGTTTGGGGAACGGGAAGCCGGTCGGCTTTGGCTCTTTGCCCAAGCGCAAAAGCGGCTTTTGGGCAGGGGTGGCTTTCATGCCCGCATTTTCGCCTTCGTGGGATGCGCGGCGTGAGCAGGCAATGGCCGAACTCCGTTCCATGCACGCCAACACGGTTGTGCTCACGCCGAGTTGGACGGCCACGCGGAGCAACCCTCCGTTTTGGGAGCCGCGGCCGCCCGCCGACCAATTGAGCGCCGATGTGTTGGCGTGGAGCCAAGCGGCGCACCGCAACGGCTTGTTTACGGTGCTGTATCCGGTTGTGCGCTTTCCGCGCGGCGCGGCGAACTGGTGGAATTCGTCGCCCGCCGATTTCCCGTGGTGGCAAAGTTGGTTTGACCGCTATCGCGCTATGGCGGTGCACTTTGCGGCTTTGGCGCAGCAAAGCGGCGCTTCGGCCTTGGTGCTCGGCGGCGAATGGGTTGAGCCGGCGATTTTGGGCGCATCTTTGCCCGATGGCCGCGCTTCGGGCGTGCCCGCTGATGCCGATTTGCGCTGGGTAGAGATTTTGAAGGCTGTGCGCAAGGTCTATTCGGGTGCGGTTTACTGGGCAATGCCGCAAGAAGAGGCCGTTTCGCCTCCGCCGTTTGTGGCAAAATTTGACGGCGTGTATTTGCTCTGGAAGCCGAATTTGGGCGCAAAGCAGAGCGGATGGAGCAAGGCAACCGAAGCGGCTTTGGCGAAATATGCCGCGGCCGCGGCGCATAAAACCGGCAAGCCGGTTGTGCTCGCTGTCTACTATCCCTCGGCCAAAGGGGTGCGCGGCGGCTGCTTGCCCGCCAAAAAGGGCTGTGTGCCCGATGATGCCCTCTACCCCGCTGCCCCTACTGCGCGGGATGCGGCTGTTGACCTTGCTGCCCAGCAAAAGGCCTATTCCGCCTTGCTCAAAGCCGCCGCTAAGGCAAAATATCTCGGCGGCGTGGTGAGCGGCGATTTCTACCCGCCGATCCCACTGCAAGATCCTTCGGCCTCGGTGCACGGCAAGCCCGCACAGGAAATGTTGGCGCGCTGGTTCCAAGCAGTTTTGCCGTGAATCTGCCCTAAGAGCCTATCCGAAAATTCTTTGTGGGCGTGTCACTGCGAGGCGGCGGAGCCGCCGAAGCAGTCTCCCGACCAGAAAAAAGGGGATTGCTTCGCCCCTGCGGGGCTCGCAATGACACTGCCATGATATTTTCGGATAGATTCTAAGTATGCTCTTTGCAAGCGGCCTTTGCTTGATGTGAGAGCCTTTGCCATGAAATTGGACATCCATACCACAGTGGTTTTGGCAATGTGGCTGGCCGTTGCCGCAGCCGTTGTGGCCGCGGTGCTGGCAGTGCGTTCTTTCCGCAAAGCGCGCGCATTGCCGTTTTTCCGCCTGCGGCAGCGCAAATTGGTGCAGGGCTGGCGGTTGCTCTTTGCTTCTTTGGGCTTGGTGGCGCTGGCTTTCTTCCTCCACGGCTACACCGAGCCGTTGGTTTACCATTTCTACGCCCCCTCCCCCACGCCTTCTCTCACGCCCACCATTACACCCACGCCGACGATTACGCTTACCCCCACGATCACGCTTACGCCGACCATAACCCCCACGCTTTCTGAAACTTACACACCTACGCCCACCTCAACGCCTTACGTCCCGCTGGCGATTTTGGCTAAGTTCAAGGCCACCGTCACCCCAAACCCCGGTGCCACTTTTAGCCCTTTGGTTTTTACGCAAGGATTGGACATTAAGCACTACAAGCCGCTCCACCCCGGCACGGTCTTTCACAATCCGGTTGGACATCTTTACGCGATGTTCAGTTACGACAAAATGAAGGACGGGGTGCAGTGGACGGCGTTGTGGTTTCGCGACGGCCAATTGGTGCATTGGGAAACCAAGCCGTGGGACGGTGGCACGGGGGGCTTCGGCTTTACCGACTGGGACCCGCCGCCTGAGGAATGGAAGCCGGGGACTTATCGGGTTGATATTTTTGTTGGAGATCAATGGAAGGTTAGCGGCACTTTCAAAGTTGTGGGCGAACCGTCAACACCAACACCTGCTTCAACCGCGGGCGTGAGCGCCACCGCGCCGAATGCCACCCAGCCCACAGGAGCGGTGGTAGGCACTCCTACCCTTACGCCTACGATAACGCCCACCTTCACACCCAGCCCAACGCGCACCCCCTACCGCCCGCCGACGCCAACGCCTTAGCGGGTTGTTTAGCCGTAGATTGGTCAAATAGAACTCCGAGCGGCATTTTCGCCGCTTGGAGTTTTGTGCTTTAGGGTGTGATTTCAGGTCAAGTGCCGCCCGCCGTCCAGGTGGATGATTTCGCCGGTGATGTAGGCCGGGCCGGTGAGCAGAAAGCGCAGCGTCGCGCCGACTTCTTCGGGCTGTGCCCAGCGGCTGATGGGCGTGGCGTGCAGCACTTTGGGGGCGGGCTGCCCGT
>JALUBW010000233.1 GCA_027044735.1 Anaerolineales bacterium | reverse complement strand
CATGGGAAGAAGCGCGTAATGCTGCTCATGCTACTGTAGACTGGCAATTTACCACTCAGGATGCCCGGATTAAACTCAAACGCCTTTATCCATCATTCGACGATTGACCAAGTACTCTGTTTTGTGATGAATTTTTGTTAATAACCCCCAAAAATGAGCGCGAAGGGAGTGAAATGTCTTGACAGAGGGCGTGGAAGCAGGTATAGTTGGGTTGTAACGAAACTGCAACGGAATGGTGATGAAGTCGTGAGGCAACAGCAAGGGCGCGGCCATCAGCCATCTGCTCCATGGCGCTGGAGCGAATATCTGGCCCAGGTGGGGGTGCTGGAGTTTGTCACTCGCTGGGCGGGCCACGCGTTGGTGTTGATTTTAATCGGCGCGGCGCTGTGGTTCCTTCGGCAGAGTGATTTGCCACGTCTGTTGGCGTTGCAGCCTCAGCCGCAGGTGGCGTTGGCTGCAGAGATGGGCGAGGCTACACCCGCGCCTTCGGCTGAGCAGACCGTGTCCCTTCCGCCGTGGAAGCCCGCCGCCCCCGCCGCGCAAGGCGTGGCGCGCAAGATCTCGTTGCGCACCGACGTGCCTTCGCGTCCGCGGGAAAAGGTCATCCAATATACCGTCCAAAAAGGCGATACCGTCTTTGGCATCGCGGAGAAGTTTGGCTTGCAGCCGGAGACCATCCTTTGGAGCAATTACGACGTCTTGGCCGATGACCCGCACCGATTGCGCCCTGGGCAAAAGTTGAACATCCTGCCAGTGGATGGCACGTATTACCAATGGCATAAGGGCGACAGCCTGCGGGTGGTGGCGAAATTCTTTGGCGTATCGCCGGAGGAAATCGTCGACTTCCCCGCCAACGACCTGCCGCCCGACACAGACCCCGACCATCCGCAAATCAAGGCCGGGACGTGGTTGGTGGTGCCGGGTGGTCACCGCCAGTTTGTGAGTTGGAGCGCGCCGCAAATCCCCCGGAGCAACCCCGCGGTGGCCAGTATTCTCGGCCCTGGCTCGTGCGGCAAGGTGTACGAAGGGCCGATAGGCACGGGCACGTTCATCTGGCCGACCACGCTGCATTACCTTTCGGGCTATGACTATTCCCCGCAGATCAACCATTACGGCATCGACATCGCGGGGAAACTGGGGTACCCGGTATACGCGGTGGATAGTGGCGTGGTGGTCTACGCCGGTTGGAACAACTGGGGCTACGGCAATGTGGTGGTTATCGACCACGGCAATGGCTGGCAGTCCCTGTATGCCCACTTGAGCCGCATTTTGGTGTCGTGCGGCCAGGCCGTGTACCAGGGCGACATGATAGGCTCCATCGGCAGCACCGGTCGCTCCACGGGCCCGCATTTGCATTTTGAGTTACGCCACGAGAAATACGGCAAAGTCAACCCCTGGAATTTTTTGCCCTGATGTAACTGTTCAGCGCAAACAAAAGAGAAATCTCGATGACGCCGCCGGAAAAACACAGAAGACACAGAGAAGGCACAGAAAACACAGAAAACGGAATGCGGGAAGCGGGATGCGGCCGTGGGCGTCATTTTGGCGACCTTGGCAACCCAAAAACCCGCGGCTACGCCCTGATTTTTAGCCCAGACCTAACCAGGTAACCCGCAACCAAGCAACCAAGTAACCAAGTAACCAAGTAACTACCCCCTGCTTCAATCTGTTCCCCCGGAGTAAGTCCTATGAAAAAGAAGATTTTTGCTGCCCTTCTGGTGCTCACGTTCTGGATTGGCGTCAGCCAGGCCGTGCAGGCGTATGGTTTAGAGCGCGCCTCGACATGGCGTGGGGGCGATAGCCTTCGCGCGCGCCTGGCAACTAACGCGTGGCGCCTGCAGAGCACGCCTGGGGCGGCGCACGTGCTTGCGCCGGGGGTCGGACAGAGCGCAGGACAATCTGGTTTGGGCGCTCAAACCCCTGCGCCTGAGGGCCCTCAAGGTGGGCCTTATTGTTATACTCCTACCCCTACCCCCACTTGCGGCGGCGGAGGCGGGGGCAGTTGTAGTTGTAGCGATTTTGATGTGGTTGATTCGCTGGTGGTCTCCCCC
>JALUBW010000232.1 GCA_027044735.1 Anaerolineales bacterium | reverse complement strand
TTGGTGCGCACCTATTCCCGCGGGATGCAACAGCGCTTAGCAATCGCCCGCGCCCTGCTTCCCGACCCCGATGTTTTGCTCTTGGATGAGCCTTACACGGGGCTTGACCAAGACGCCGCGGCGATGCTGGATGAGATTTTGGCGCGCGTTTCAACCCAAAAGCGCACGGTTGTGCTCACTTCGCACGATTTGAGCAAAGCCGCGCTGTTGGCTTCGCGGTTTGATGTGCTGGCGCGCGGGAAAATCGCGGCTTCGGTGGGGCGCGGCGAAATTTCCGACGCCGAATTGCTGGATTTTTACCGCGGGGCGCTTGCTTCGGCGGAGGCGGCATGATGAAAGAAAGCACAGGCTTTGGGCGCGCGGTGCTCGCCATCCTCTGGAAGGATTTAGCCGCCGAACTGCG
Organism: Anaerolineales bacterium; assembly: GCA_027044735.1. GTDB lineage: Bacteria > Chloroflexota > Anaerolineae > Anaerolineales > DRMV01 > JALUBW01. Next base: position 1,652 of record JALUBW010000232.1, on the reverse strand, counting down.
CGGCAAGGAACTCCTTTCCGCCATGCTGGTTTTTGCCCTGTTGGTGATTTTGGCGTTCAACTTCGCGCTGGATTTAGACCCGAAGACGCGCGCTAACGTCACCAGCGGCGTGCTGTGGGTGTCTTTCATCTTTGCGGGCACTTTGGGGCTTAACCGCTCAATGGCAACCGAGCAAGACCGCGGCTGTTTGGACGGGCTTTTGCTCGCGCCGGTTGACCGGAGTGCGATTTATTTCGGCAAAATGCTGGCAAATTTGGTCTTCATGCTGATTGTGGAAGCGGTTGTGTTGCCGATTTACAGCGCACTTTACAATGTCAACCTCTTTCGCCCCGGCTTGTTGCTGATGGTGGTTTTGGGCTCGGTGGGCTATGTGGCAGTCGGCACTTTGCTCGCGGCGATGGCGGCGCAGGCGCGCACGCGCGACATGCTCCTGCCGCTGTTGCTGTTTCCGGTGATAATTCCGGTGCTGATAGCCGCGGTGAAAGGAAGCGCCGCCTTCATTGCCGGTTCTGCTTGGGCGGACGTGAGTTCGTGGGTGAATTTGCTATTGGCTTACGACCTGCTGTTTTTAGCCGTGCCGCTGATGGTGTTTGATTTTGTTGTGGAGGAGTGAGGATGCAAAAATACCCCAAAACTTTGTTGCTCTTGGACGCGGTGACAGCGATTTTGCTTGTCGCCGCTACTGTGCTGGTCTTTGCCTATGCGCCGCTTGAACGGACTATGGGCGCGGTGCAGAAGGTTTTTTACTTCCATGTTGCCTCAAACTGGGTTGGGATGCTGGGTTTTTTGGTCGCGGCGGTTGCTGGCGCGGTTTATTTGGTGAAGGGCACGCGCTTTTGGGATGTGCTTGAGGTTGCCGCGGTGGAAATCGGCTTGGTGTTTTCGCTCATTGGCATTGTGACGGGCTCAATTTGGGCGCGCCCGATTTGGAACACATGGTGGACTTGGGACGCCCGCTTGGTGACCGTGACCATCATGGTTTTGATTTACATTGCTTACTTTCTGCTTCGGCAGGGCATTGACGACCCCGGCAGGCGAGCCCGCTATGCCGCCGTTTACGCGATTGTGGGCTTTTTGAGCGTACCGCTGACTTTTTTCTCAATACGGCTGTTCCAGAGCATTCATCCGGTGGTGATTACGAGCACGAAAGCGCAACTTTCACCGCGGATGAAGACCGTGTTCATGTTCAGCCTGTTCACCTACACCGTTTTGTTTGCCGACCTGCTTTGGCACAGGACGCGCTTGGGACAACTTGCCGCGTACCTTGAAACCCTGCGCCAAAAGATGCTGGATTAGTGAGGAAGGGAAAAATCGGTTAACGATGAAAGTAATGTTGTTATGCCTGAACGCCCTCACTTATCCCCCGCCGCCTCGCTCATGCTCGGCGGCTGCCCCCTTCTCTCTCCCATTGGGAGAGAGAAGGGGGCGCGGTGCTGAGGCTTTGCCGAAGCAGCCGCGGGGGAAGAGTGAGGGCGCTGCCATCGCGAGTATGTTAACCACTTTATGGTGAGTTCAATAGGAGGTCTCCATGCCCCCCGATACAACTTCGTACATGATTGCCGGTTATGTTGTGATTTTCTTGGGGATGGCGCTGTATGTGCTTTCCCTCTGGCTCCGCCACCGCCGCATAGCCGCCGAAATTGCATATTTGC
>JALUBW010000231.1 GCA_027044735.1 Anaerolineales bacterium | reverse complement strand
TCACGCACGCCGTCCAAAATTAACGCAAAATCGGGATTGGGGGGCAACGGCATGGCGGGAAACGGCAGCACAAGCAAAATCCCTTGGGGGGTTTCGGTGGCGCTAACCGAGCGCATTGCCGCAGGGGAAAGAAGCCAAGTTTCGGCGCCGCGGGCACGATAACCCTCCACAACCGCCAGCCCACGGGGGCTCAAGCCCTCCACAAAAAGCACAAAGCGCGCAGGCAAGCCTGCGCGCAGGGCTTCTTCCGCCAGCCGCACACCCTCAGCCACAAACAGACCGTTTTCGCGGCGGGCACGGGCGCTTTTTTGCAAACGACGCACCAACTTGAGGCGCGGGTTACGCGGTGAGGTGATTTTCACTATCGCTCGTATGAATCCCAAGCACGAAGGAAAGCATCCACGGTCGGGCGGTCGTAAAGCACAATGCGGACGTCGCGCAATGTGCTTTCAGGGCGAGCGGCAAAGTATTCGTCAATAGTGCGGTAAAAAATGCGCGCCGCCCGCTCTTTTGGAAAACCGAAAATGCCCGTGCTGATGGCCGGAAAAGCAATGGAAGTCAAGCCGAGTTGCTCAGCGCGCTCAAGCGAACCGCGGATTGCAGCAACAAGTTTTGCATCCTCATCATCATTACCGCCGTGCCAAACCGGCCCTACCGCATGGATGACGTATTTGCACGGCAAATTGCCGCACTCAGTGTAAGCAGGCTTATCGTGCGGAACAGGGCCGTGCTCGCGCACCCACGCCTCCGACTGTTCCCAAATCACCCGGCCGCCCTTGCGGGCGATCACAGCGGCAACGCCGCCGCCGTGCGCGAGGCGGCTGTTCGCCGCGTTCACAATCGCGTCCACCGGCTCGGCAGTTATATCGCCGCGGAGCAAGCGCAACTTCGCCCCGCCGGGGAGTAAACGCTCGCGCAAAACTTCCATAGGCAAAACCTTTTATCACTTGCCCCGATTATTACCGTTGCCGTTCCGGGGGCCGTAAGGCAGCGGAATGTACTGCACCGACGGCCGTCGCTGAGCGGCCTGTGGGTAGAGGTTCATCAACTTGTAAACCTCGGCCGGCATATCGGTGGAAACGGGCAAGCCTAGTTCGCGGGCTTCTTCCACAGTGATTGGGTAATCATGCGTCCAACGGCCGGTGGACAAAGTCTCGGCCAATTCTTGAGCCTTATCGGGGGGCATTTTTCCTTCCAAAATGTGCGCCACGGTGCGCTTTACCTGCTCAATCGCCTTGCGAGAAACATCGGCCAAAATCAAAGTTTCGTCGTCAATACGGTTGATGTCTTTCTGTTCCACAACCTTGAGAATTGACGCCGCGGCATATTGCCCCAACTGCGGATCAACAGGGCCGAGCACAGCGTTTTCATCCATCACAATTTCATCGGCCGCGAGCGAAATCAACGTGCCACCCGACATGGCATAATGAGGCACAAACACCGTCACTTTGGCAGGGTGCTTTTTGAGGGCATAGGCAATTTGCTCAGCCGCGAGCACCAATCCGCCCGGCGTGTGCAGGATGAGGTCAATCGGCACGCTGTCGTCAGTCAATTTGATGGCACGGAGGATTTGTTCAGAATCCTGAATGTCAATGTAGCGCGCCATCGGAAAACCGAGGAAGGAAAGAGTTTCCTGCCGGTGGATGAGGGCGATCACGCGCGAGCCACGTTTCTTTTCCAACGTGCGCATCATCCGCAAGCGCGCATTCTCTAACATGCGTTGGCGAAACCACGGCTCCAAAGAAGCCAGCATGATGAACAGCCAGAACAAATCCCAAAAAGACGAACCCATCATTCACCTCCTTGAAACAGCATTGGTGATACTACCAAGGGAAAAACTCATCTGGAAAGGGATGGCGGTAATGCCTGCCTTCAAACGGCTTGGCAAACAACATGCCAAACACAAAACCCCCAACATGCGCCCACCAAGCCACTCCGCCCATAGCCGTAGGGCTGAGAAGCGCCATCCACCCGGAATAAAGTTGGGTGAAAAACCAGAACCCCAAGAAAAGCACCGACGGAATTTCCACAAAAGTAACAAACACAAAGAAAAACACCAGCGT
>JALUBW010000230.1 GCA_027044735.1 Anaerolineales bacterium | reverse complement strand
CCGCCGCGAAGAAGCCGAGCGCCAAGAAGCCGCCGCCGCGGCCGCCCGTGAACACACCCTCAACGAAATTTTCTTCAGGCTCGGCGAAAGCGGCATGAACCCCCAAAAAGTGCTTCGCGTGCTACTGAACAGCGCCCAACAACTGCTAAACGCCGCCGGAGCGCTCATAGCACTTTACGAGGAAGATGGCACTCTCAAGGTCGCCGCTGCCACTTCGGAACATTACAAACTCGGCGAAAACCTCGGCATCCTACCTTGGTCAACCAACAACGAACCGCTGCTGGTTACCCGCCGCGACGATGCTGCATGGCCCTCCTTCGTCAAGCAAAATAACATCCAGCAATTGCTTGCCGTGCCGCTGCGCTCCGCCACCCAACAACCGCTGGGCTGGCTCATTGTTGAAATGGAACACGCCACCTCTCTCAGCACTACCGACCGCAACCTGCTCAAAACTTTGGGCTTAGAAGCAGGACTGGCACTCCACAACGCCCAACTTTACGCCCGCGAACAAGCACACGTGCAACAACTGGAACGTTTCAGCGAAATGCGAGCAAACTTTTTCTCAGCGTTAGGCCACGAACTCAAAACCCCCCTCACCGTGTTGAAAACCCTTGCCCCCTCGCTGAACCGCCTACCCGAATTACCGCCGGAAACCCGCGCCGAAATAACCGAAAGCATCCAAATCAACCTTGAGCGGCTTGATTTGCTCATAAACGAACTCTTTGAAAGCCTGCGCTTAGAAGCCAACATGATAACCCTGCACACCGTGCCATTAGATGTTGCCGCCCGCGTAAAGCACAACCTCGCCGCGCTAAAACCGGTTCTGGAACAAAAATCCTTAAGTGCCAAAACCGACTTGCCGCCCAATTTGCCTCCGGCTCAGGCCGATCCGCACCGCTTTGACCAAATTTTGGGGAACTTACTTCATAATGCCGTCAAATTCATACCCAAAGGAGGAACTATCCAAATCAGTGCACGGGCTGAGGGAAACACTATCAAGGTATGCGTAGACGACAACGGCCCCGGCATCCCCCCTGAAGATAGGGAGCACATTTTCAACAAATTCACCATAGTAGCCCAGCGCAAAGCAACAGCGGGGGTAGGACTTGGACTGTTCATCAGCCGCGAATTGGTACGGCTGCACGGCGGCAGCATCTGGGTAGAAGATTCTCCACTTGGCGGCAGCCGCTTTTGCTTCACCCTGCCGCTCGCGGCAAATTACGATGCCCTTTCCACTTTAGAATGACAAAAAGAACAAAATTCTTGCTTAACCTCGGAGAACCCAATGGAAAAAGCCACCAAACGCATCTTAGTGATTGACGACGAGCCGGAAATCGGTCGCGCTGTGCGTCTGACCATCACCCTACAAGAGCCAAATTGGGAAGTGGTAGAAGCACATTCTGGCCGCGAGGGACTCGCCCGCCTCGCAAAAGAAAACTACGACCTTGTGCTGCTGGATTTGATGATGCCAGAAATGTCCGGCTACGATGTGCTAAAGCAAATCCGTGCGTTTAGCGACGTGCCGGTTATCATACTCACCGTGCGCGACGACGAAATTGACAAAGTCCACGGTCTGGAACTGGGGGCGGATGACTACATCGTCAAGCCATTTGGTCATCTGGAACTGGTAGCGCGCATCCGCTCGCTTTTCCGACGCATTGAAGGCACAACGCAAACCTACGAAAAGCCGTTTGTCTCCGGCGACCTACGCATTGACTACAACACCCGCACCGTCACCCTGAAAGGAAAACCAATCCCCCTCACCCGCACCGAATACCGTCTGCTGGAAATTTTGGCACGCAATGCCGGAAAAATTGTGCCCACCCGCACCCTAACTGCAAAAATTTGGGGCCCTTTAGCCGAAGACAACCCCGACTACCTCAAGGTCTACATTCATCGTTTGCGGAACAAACTTGGCGACGACCCGCATGCACCGGTTTACCTGCACACCGAACGCGGCGTAGGCTACTGGTTGACGCCCCCTGATGACTCACAGAAAAGCAACATCTAATTCCCCAAAACATACTTCAGTTAACAGGAGTTACGCAGTTCCCCTGCTTTATGTAACCGCGAA
>JALUBW010000229.1 GCA_027044735.1 Anaerolineales bacterium | reverse complement strand
GGCGCAGAGGGGCGCAGAGACGCAGAGAGCACAAAGAAAAATTCTGTGTTCTCTGTAAATTTCTGCGTTTTCTGTGTTTTTTCAATCAGTGGACACAAAAAGCCGCCATAATGGCGGCTTTTAGGTGGAGATGGCGGGAATCGAACCCGCGTCCGGAGGAGGTCGTCACCGGATTTTCTACGAGCGTAGTCGGCCGTTTGGTCTCACCTGTGGTGTCCACGACCGACAAGGGCACACCACAGGCCAGCCGCCGGCGCCCGAAAGCGCCTCTTTCGCGCGGTTAGCGGCATCCCGCGCGGCACCCCGGCTTTGTCACGCCCGACACCACCTCCGGCCGGGGAACGGGGTGGGCGGACGCCGCCTCACTCAGAGGCGGTTTTGCCTGCCTCAGCCGCTATTACGCGGCCAAGGGCATGGCAGCCACTTCGGTCTTGGTGGCACTTATTGTTTTGCGCTGATTTTACGAGTTCGGCGCCTCTCGGCTCGCAATCCGGGACTCCGGCTCCTCCGTCGAAGCCTGTCATCCCCGCGTTGCGTTTTTATTATAGCATGAATCGTCTAAAAATTTTGTTAGAAATGAAGGTTGTCGTTTATTCTCACCTCTCACCTGCACAATTCCGGCACGGTTTTGCATCGGCCATCCCCCCTAACTTCTGCTAAAATAGATACATGCCCAATTTGGCATTTTCGCAGAGAGGCGGTCACTTTTAGCCGTTTCGGCAAGCGGGAATTTCCCAAAAAGAGAGGTAAGATGGCAGACAACGAAAAAGTCTATCAAGAGGCGCTAAACGCCGGCCATTCAGCCGCGTGGGACCTGCGGTGGGATGAAGCCGCCGAGTTTTACAAAAAGGCTCTGGAAGCCAAGCCAAACGATTACCAAGCGCTTCTAAACCTTGGGCTGGCGTTGTTTGAACAAGGCAAATTGCAAGAGGCCATGCAGGCGTATGCGCGCGCCGCCCGCGTCGCTCCGCAAGAGCCTGCTCCATGGGAAAAGATAGGGCAAATCTACGAGCGCCTTAGCAACCCCAAAGTCGCTGTAAAGGCCTATTTGCAGGCAGCCGAAAGGTTTATGCGCCAGCGCGAAATAAAGCGAGGGGTGGATAATTACACGCGGGTGATCGCCCTGGAGCCCGAAAACCTCACCGCCCACAGCCGCTTAGCGCTGATTTACGACCGCCTAAAGCAGGTTGATAAAGCGGCGGAGGAATATCTTGCGGTTGCCTCATTGCTTCAACGGCAAGGCAAGGTGGCTGAGGCGCTAAAGGCCGCCGAGCGCGCGGCCGCCCTTTTGCCGAATGAGCCGCGCGTGCGCAAAGCCGTACTCGCCGTCAAACGCGGCTCCCTTCTGCCCAAGCCAAAGCCGCCCAAGGAAGCCCCCGCACCTAAGTTGGAAATTCCCGCTCCGGAAGCCGAGGCCGCTTTTATGGAAGAGGGCGACACCTCCCCTGAAGGCACCTCGCCGGTTGAAGAGGCCGTCCAAAAAGCCCTGTCAACACTGGCCGAAGTGCTGTTTGAGCAGGCCGAAAAAGATGCTGGAGAAGAGGAAGAGCGTTCCTCACTGGCGGCGCTTGTGCGCGGACTAAACACCCCCACAGCGCGACAAGCCCAGCACAGCCGCATCCTCCTGCTGTTAAGCCAAGTGGTGAATTTGCAAACAAATGGCAATTTTGCCCAAGCCGCCGAAGAACTCGGACGGGCTGTGGAAGCGGGCTTAGACCACCCAGCCGCTTACTTTGACCTCGGCTATATGCTTTTGAAAAGCGGCAAGCCGAACGACGCCATCCCCCACCTGAGCAGAGCAGCCCTGAACCCAGAATATTCGTTGGCGGCTCACCTGCTGCTGGCGGATGCCTACCAAGCACTCGGCAAAATGGTTGAAGCCGCCCGCCATTCCCTGCAAGCGCTCAGGCTGGCCGAGGTGGCGGTGCTCCCGCCCGAGCAAGCCGACCAGATCTCGCAGTTATACGAGCCCATCATCGGCGAAATTTCGCCCGAAACCGGCGAGCAAGTGCTGGACAACATAGTCGCCAACGTCTCCACCATGCTCAAGCGCCCCAACTGGGAAGAAAGCGTAATCTTGGCGCGCCAGCAACTTCAAGAAGA
>JALUBW010000228.1 GCA_027044735.1 Anaerolineales bacterium | reverse complement strand
TTTTTCTTACAAACATCTCCTATCCTATGCCATGAAAGGACATAAGACCACTGCCGTGAAGGAGGTGTGATATGACGATCTATCGGTGGGATCCTTTCCGCAATGTTGAGCGGTTGATGGATGCGATGGACCGGTTGGTAGAAAGCAGCGTTGTGCCTGTTGCCGGTGACGCTCGCGCTCAGGGTGTGCGCATTCCGCTCAATGTCAAGGCCGAAGAGGACGCTTTTGTGATAACGGCATGGGTGCCGGGCCTTGAAGCCGACGACCTGCACATTGAGGTGTTGGAAGACACCGTCACGCTGGAAGGCGAATTCAAGGCTCCTGAGGGTGAAGGCTTGCTCTTGCAGGAAATTCCGGTTGGGCACTTCAAGCGTGTGTTGACCATGCCCACTCCGCTTGACCCCAGCAAGGCTCAGGCTGAACTGAAGAACGGTGTACTCACCCTTACCTTGCCGAAAGCCGAGTCTGTGCGTCCGAAAGAGATCAAAGTGGTGGCTAAGAAATAGCGGCCGAATGGCCGCAAAGCCACAAAGCCCGCCGCGAGGCGGGCTTGTTTTTTTTGTTTTAGGACTTATGCAGTTGCTCGTAGAAGCGTTTGTCCTCATGTCATGGCGAGCCGCCGTAGGCGGCGAAGCCATCCCCCAGACGGTGCGGGAGACCGCTTCGGCGGTCTCCGACCGCCTCGCGGCGACACAAAGCAGGGAACTGCGTAACACTTGTTTTTTGGTGCCCGTCCATTGATGGGCGTGACTGTTTTGGCTGCTGGGTTATAATCACATTATGCGCGAGTGCGACTTTCTGCCAGAGCGGGTGGCTGCTGCTGCAGAGGAAATTGGCTTGCGGCGCGACGCCCTCATTTTGGTCGGGCTTTCTGGCGGGCCGGATAGCACTGCTTTGCTTGAGGCTTTCCACCGTTTGGGCTACTCCGTGGCGGCGGCGCATTATCACCACGGTTTACGCGCGGAGGCGGATGCCGATGCCCGCGCCGCCGAAAACTTAGCCTGTGCGCTCGGCGTGCCCTTTGTGCTGGGTAAAGCCGAGGATGAAGGCACGCCCATTCCCGAAACAGGCACCGAAGAGGCCGCCCGCGCGCGCCGCTATCGTTTTCTCTTTGCCGCGGCGCGAAACCTTGGCGCTCAAGCCGTCGCCGTGGGGCATACTTACGACGACCGCGCCGAAACCGTGCTCATGCACATCATCCGCGGCACCGGAATCCACGGCTTAGCCGCCCTGCGCCTTCGTTCTGTGCTTCCGCAGTGGGATAAGGCTATCCCATTGGTGCGCCCGTTGCTCGGCGTGCGCCGCGCTGAAACGATTGCTTACTGCGCCTGCCGCGGCTTGCCCATTCGTTGGGACCGGACGAATTGGCAACGGAAGTACCTCCGCAACCGCGTGCGGCTTGATTTGCTGCCGCGGCTCAGCAGTGAAAATCCGGCTATTGCCGATGCACTCTGGCGCTTGGGAGAAGTCGCCGCAGCGGAAGATGAACTGCTGGAAAACTTAGCGCGGCGCGTGTTAGAAAAAACTGCCGTTCAGCAGGGCAAAGGCTACATCGGCTTGCGTCGGAGCGCTTTGCTTGCCGAGCCGCTTGCACTGCAGCGGCGCGCCCTCAAACTGGCGGCGCAGGCTCTTGGCGTGGAAGAAGTACCCTTCAGCGCAATTGCCGACGCCCTGCAAGCCGCCCGTTCCGCAGGCGGGCGCGCGCGCCCTTGGCACGGCGGCATTTTCCTGCTCTCCGAGAACGACCTGCTCTGGTTGGCACGTTCGCCTGAAGCCCTGCCTGCTGAGGCTTTCCCGCAAATGCCTGCCGAGCGTTCCATTCACCTGCACTTTGGCGCCGAGGTGGAATTGGCTGGCGGTTGGAAATTCCGCCTTGGCGAGCCGGTGCCCCTTCCCCAGAATTGGCGCGAGCAAAGCGCGCCGCACAGCGTTTGGCTTGATGCAGACGCCCTCGCACAGCCGTTGATTTTGCGCCCGCCGCGCTCTGGCGACCGCATTGCCCCGCTTGGCATGGGCGGCGGGTCGCAGAAAATTGGGGATGTGTTCACAAATGCCAAAATCCCGCTTCGCGCCCGCGGCCGCTGGCCTTTGCTGTGCGCTGGCGGCGAAATCGTGTGGCTTCCCCTGCTCCGCGTTGGCGA
>JALUBW010000227.1 GCA_027044735.1 Anaerolineales bacterium | reverse complement strand
GGGCAATCCTTTCGTCTGGAGGCCGTTTTGGAAACCTATCTGGACATTGCACTGATAATCACCTCAATCGCTCTGATAACGATTGTGGTTTTGCAAAGCAAAGGCGCCGGTCTGGGCGGCCTTACCGGCTCGGACATGGGGGCGGTGTTCAGCGCCCGCCGCGGTCTGGAAAAAACCTTTTTCTACCTCACCATTGTCATCAGCATCATCTTCTTCCTACTCACAATAGCGGCGGTCATTGTTAGCAAACAGGCCGGGTAACCAATGGCAAACGGAGGATTTCTCCGCCGCTTCCGCTGGCAAATACTGCTTGCGGTTGTGGCGGTCATTGCTATTGGCGTGCTGCTTTGGGGGCAAAAGCCAGCCACGGCACCCGGAACGGTAAACTCAGGGCCAGTACCAAAGCGCGGAGGCGTCTACACCGAAGCGCTAATTGGCCATTTAAGCCGCCTCAACCCCCTACTTGATGGCGGGAATCAGGCCGACCGCGACGTAGACCGAGTGCTGAACTGCGGCTTAGTGCGGTTTGACGCGCGCGGCCTTCCGCAGCCCTCTCTGGCCGAATCTTGGGGAATTTCAGCCGACGGCGCAGTCTACAACTTCGCCATCCGCAAAAACGCCAAATGGCACGACGGCAAACCGGTCACGGTGGACGACGTGTTGTTCACCATTGAACTCATGCGCAACGACGCACTCCCCATCCCACCAGCAATACACTCACTCTGGAAAAGCGTCAAAGTCAAAAAATTCAACGACTACACCTTCCAAATCCGGCTGCCCGAGCCCTACGCTCCTTTCCTGGACTACCTAACCTTTGGCATATTGCCCAAGCACGTGTGGAAAGACGTCCCACCGGCGGAAATAGTAAATTCCCCCAACAATCTACAACCAATCGGCTGCGGACCATACCGCTTTGACTCGCTGGTTGTGAAAGACGGCAAAATAACGGGAGTAGCGCTCAAGGCTTTCAAAGACTACTACGAAGGCCATCCCTTCATTGATCGCGTCGTGTTCCGCTACTACGACACCCCCAAGCAGGCTCTGCAAGCCTACAAAGACGGCGAAGTGCTCGGCATTCAACGCATCACCACCGACATCCTGAAGCCAGCGCTCGCCGAGCCAGCGCTCAATTTTTACACCGCTCGGCTGCCGCGCATGACGCTAATTTACCTCAACCTCGGCAACCAAGAAGTGCCGTTTTTCAAAGACAAAAACGTCCGCAAAGCCCTTTATTTAGGCCTGAACCGCCGGTGGATGATAGACCATGTTTTGAACGGGCAAGCAATGATTGCAACCGGCCCGATATTTCCGGGCACATGGGCTTACTACAACAAACTAAAGCCCATCCCCTACAACCCCGACCGCGCCATAAGCATCCTCAAAAAGGACAAATTTGTGATACCGGCGGGCGGTGGGGACGTGCGCGAAAAAGACGGAAAACCGCTTGCATTTGAACTGGTTTATCCGGACGATGAAGTACACGCCGCACTTGCCAAAGAAATACAACGGGACTGGAGCGCATTAGGCGCAAAGGCCACACTCAAAGCCGTCCCATACGAAAAACTGATAACCGACTACCTGGAACCGCGCACTTACCAAGCCGCACTGGTTGACATAGACCTCACTCGTTCTCCCGACCCCGACCCTTACCCCTTCTGGCATCAAACCCAAATCACTAACGGCCAAAACTATGCAATGTGGGATAACCGGCGCGCCAGCGAGTATCTTGAACAAGCGCGCATCACCCCCGACATCATCAAACGCCAAAAACTGTACTACAACTTTCAGGTCGTTTTTGAAGAAGAACTGCCTGCATTGCCCTTGTTCTACCCGGTTTACACCTATGCGGTTGACAAACGCGTAGGCGGCGTGCAACTCGGCCCGGTGTTTGACATCAGCGACCGATTCAATCGGATAAACAAGTGGTACTTGGCCGTCCAAGCAGGCGGGGCAAAACAACAATCAGGCAGCGCACCGTCCTCAACAGGCACTCCGTCGCCGTGAGGCAGCAAAGCACAACATCCAAACAAAAACAGCCGCTCTGGGTGAGCGGCTGTTTTGTTACACACAAAGCGTCTCGGCTAAGCCGCGGCTTTTTCCAGCCCGGCCAGCACCCGCTCGCCGGTCAGCGGGAAGTCGTGATACCACACGCCCACCGCGTGGCGCAT